>DMYK01000002.1:8099-10906 GCA_003483675.1 Microcoleaceae cyanobacterium UBA11344 | reverse complement strand
ATTTGCATTTGGCCGAGGCGTTTTTCAAATGCTTCCGGTGCAGAACATCCCCATTCACCCCCGGTAAATTCACCCCCCCTAGCCCCCCCTTGGTAAGGGGGGGGACAAGAGTTGGATTTAGCCCCCCCTTGGTAAGGGGGGGTTGGGGGGGTATTTATGGAATTAGCCTCCCCTTGGTAAGGGGGAGTTGGGGGGGTATTTATGGAATTAGCCCCCCCTTGGTAAGGGGGGGTTGGGGGGGTACTTGTATAAGCGTAACTGCTCCAATTAATGTAAGCTTTTGCTAAATCTCCGTCATCTGTCCAGTTTTGAGCTTCAATTATACCTTGAAGTCCAGCGCCGTAAGCACCTGGTTTTGAACCAAAGACTCTAAATTGCGATCGAACTTCCGCATCTTCTCGACTCAAACCAGTCGCTTCCCAATACTGAATCTCTTCCTTAACTTGTGCTGCTAAAGGATTACTTTCCGCAGGTTCATCTAAATCTGCCACAGCTTTTACCGCAGAATCAAACAAATCAATTAAGTTAAAAAAAGCATCCCGAAAAAAGCCAGAAATTCGCAAAGTAACATCGACTCTGGGCCGCCCCAAAACAGAAACTGGCAAGATTTCAAAATCTACAACCCGGCGCGAAGGCCCATCCCATACTGGTTGAACTCCTATCAATGCTAGGGCTTCTGCAATGTCGTCTCCCCCCGTTCGCATGGTGGATGTTCCCCACACTGACAAGCCCAAAGTTTTGGGATATTCGCCGTTTTCTTGAGTGTATCTTTCGATTAAAGTTTCAGCAGCAACTCTGCCAACTCTCCAGGCGGTTTCTGTGGGAATGGCGCGGATATCTACTGAGTAAAAATTGCGGCCGGTGGGCAATACATCGGGTCTGCCACGGGTGGGCGCGCCGGATGCACCGCTGGGTATGTGGCGCCCATCTAATCCGCGCAACAGGTTAGTAATTTCTTGGTTTGTTTGGAGGAGTGATGGTAAAAGATAGTTAGTTATCCAGTCTAATTCTTGTTTTGTTGTTTGTCCTATTTGGAGATTTTTGACCGCTGATTCACGCGGATTAACGCTGATGTTTTCGATTAAGTTATCGACTAATTCTATGGCTTTTTCTTCGAGTTCTGCTGTTAAATCGCCCGCTGTGCGGTGTTGAATTATGGAGGTGGGATCGGAGGTTAAGGGGTCGAAATCGTAGCCTGAGTCTTCTGCTAGGGCGCGGGTTAAGCCCGATCGCCCGTTGGTGGGATGGCGGGCGATCGCAATTATCAGATCTCTCAATTGTCGCCCTTCGGGGCACTGTCCGAAAATGTGTAATCCGTCGCGGATTTGGGACTCTTTTAGTTCGCAAAGATAGCCATCGGTGCGGGTGATAAATTCGGTAAATTCGGATTTTTTGAGTTCTATTCCTAAGTCTTTGTCTAAGTTTTCTTTGTTGGTGAGGGCGACAATGCGATCGCGAATCATCGGTAATCGAGACGGATCTAAGCTTTGCGCCTCGCAATATTCGTCGATTAAGGCCTCTAACTGCTGCAAAGGCCCATAAAGTTCAGCGCGAGTCATGGGCGGTGTCAGGTGGTCAATTATCACGGCTTGCGATCGTCTTTTTGCCTGGGAACCTTCCCCCGGATCGTTGACAATAAAGGGATAAAAATTCGGCATCGCGCCTAATGCAACTTCGGGATAACAGTTGCTAGATAAAGCGACACTTTTACCAGGAAGCCATTCTAAATTACCATGTTTTCCGGCATGAATTATTGCCTGAGCTCCAAAGTTTTCTCGCAACCAATAATAGTAAGCTAGGTAATTGTGGGTAGGTTCTAAATCCGGTGCGTGATAGTTCAAACTAGGGTCAATTTCATATCCCCGCGATGGTTGAATTCCCACAAATACATTCCCAAACTGAATCCCCGGAATCGCGAAAGACTTGTTATCAGTAATTAAATTTTGTGCATGGTTTTCTGCTAATCCCCATCTATTGCAAATTCCATCTTTTACTTGCTGCGGCAAAGTTCCAAAATACTCTTGATATTCTGCCAAATCCAAATATTGATTAACAGGCCGCAATTCCCGTCCTTCCGGGTCATTTGTCACGCCAGCAATCAGCATTTCAATTAACTCTGTACCACTGCTGGGAATATTATCTACTTGATAACCAGCTTGCTGCAAAGCTTTCAGGATTTCCACACAGCTAGCGGGCGTATCCAAGCCGACACCATTAGCTAATCTGGCGTTGCGGGTGGGATAATTTGCGAGAATTATGGCGATGCGTCTGTTGGTGGCGGGAGTTTGTTTTAGTCGCACCCAGTTTGTAGTTAAATCTGCTACAAATGAAATGCGATCGTCCGCAGCTACATAACCCACAACATCAGTTTCTAAGTCGCTATTCCAAGTTTGTACAGCCTTAAAAGAAACCGCCCTGGTAATGATTTTGCCATCAACTTCTGGCAAAGCTACATTCATCGCCACATCGCGCGGCGAAAGTCCTTGCAATTCACTTTCCCACTGTTCTAAACCGCCACCACTAAATATGGCTTGCAATACTGGAACATCTAATAATTTTAAGGTATTTTGTTCTGGTTCTGGACTGTTAAAACCTGAGATTGCAAAACTTGTTGTGTTGAGCAATAATTGAATTGGTTCTGCATCTTTTGGTAGAAAATATTCTAATAATTCTACTTGCAAATCTGGTTCCCGCAAAGAAGACACAAACACGGGAACGGGGACTAAGTTTCGCTCTGATAAAGCTTGACAAAGTGCATCAATTGGTGCTAGGTTTCCTGATAGGTAATGAGCGCGATAAAATAAGAT
>DMYK01000002.1:7923-8043 GCA_003483675.1 Microcoleaceae cyanobacterium UBA11344 | reverse complement strand
ACCCGGAGATCCCCCCCAACCCCCCTTAAGAAGGGGGGAGCAAGAAGTGGTCAAATTCTCCCTTTTTAAGGGAGATTTAGGGGGTTCAGCGTCGGTTGGTAAACCCGGAGATCCCCCCCA
>DMYK01000002.1:6897-7851 GCA_003483675.1 Microcoleaceae cyanobacterium UBA11344 | reverse complement strand
TTAGGGGGATCGGAATCTGGTTGGGAATTTTCAAAACCAGCCCGCGCACTTCCACCCCAATCGTAGATTCCGACGCGGGAAACTGTTTGAGGTAGGGGTGGATTGTAGGCAGTTTTGAGACAAGTATCGGCGGCAAACTCTAGTGCATTAACAAAGTTTTGGACTCCGCCTTCTGTGAAGTAGCGCCACAGTTGATTGACTGCTGACAGCGATACGTTGGAATGACTAATTAAATCGGGGTCTGGACTGTCGTCACCCGGCATTACAATCAGTTTAGCTTGAGTTTTCTCCACCGTCTCGCGGAGAGTTTCTAAGCCATAAGACCAATAGGAACGCCCTCCTAACAGCCTTAAAATTATTACTTCTGCGCGTTCTAAAATTTCCTCGGCGTAGGTATCAATGGTTAATTGTTGCTGCAATTGTAGGAGATTCACTGCGCGTAGTTTGGGGAATTCGGCTGGCAGTTTTGATGCCGCCGCCACGAGAGTTTGAATATCTGTGTCAGCGGCACTCATAAAGACTATTGGTGCGGGAGTTTGCTGAATAAAAATTACTCCTTCTGCTTGAGGGTTCCAGCCTCCTGGTGTTGCTGCTATTTTGTGCATTAATTTTTAGTTTATGTTAATAAATAGTGAGAGAAATTGCGATCGCCTTTATTAGTATAACATGACTTAGATCAAATCCGGTTGTACTAGAATAATTTAACCACAGAGGACGCAGAGTACGCAGAGTCAGAGAAGAGAGGGATGGATAATTCCGAATTCCCGAAGTTTCAATCTATAAACTGATAAAGAAAACTCCCAAAATCATAATTCCCGCCCCTAATAATCTTTGTTGAATATCTTTTTCCTGAAAAATAAAGTGGCCGAACAATACACCCATTAACACGCTAGTACGTTTAATCGCTATCACTTGCACTACCAAAGTTAATGTCAAAGCTTGCATTTGACAAAG
>DMYK01000002.1:5601-6856 GCA_003483675.1 Microcoleaceae cyanobacterium UBA11344 | reverse complement strand
GGATTTGGGGTTTTGTGCAATAAAATTGGCAGTAGCAAGATACTCATTGTACCAAACAAAGAGAATAGCCAAAAAATCGGGGATGAATTTTTCACTCCTATTTTGTCAAAATTTGAGGTGATACTCCAGAGAAATGCTACAATTAACATCATTTTTGGCCCTGGTTCTTCCAGCAGTGCTTTGAATGGGGCTAAATATCCTTGCGATTTCTCTTTGATATTTAGTAAGTAAGAGCCTGTTACGATTAGCAAAATGCCAATATAATCAAAAAAGTTGGGATATTCACCGACAATTAATGGTGAAGTTAGCAACATGAATAAGGGTGTCAAAGCTACCAGCGGTACTGTCAGGGATAAATCTGATACTTTGATGGCTTTGATGTAGAGTATGGCTGTGACAGCGTTGATGCTACCTCCGATTAATAGGGCGATCGCAAATTGAGAGTTTAATGCCGGAATTCCGGTATAAAATACCCAGGGAGTTAAAAAGATGACCGAAAAGAATGAGAGGGACCAAGCGACGACATATTCGTCACTTTTTTTGAGATTTTGCTTGCCAAAAACGTCTTTAAGTGCTTCAAAGAAAGCGGTAAAGATTCCTAAAATTAACCAAGTCAACCTAAGTATGCCCTCCTAACTCGCTCGTCGTTGAGCAAATCTGATGCAATGCCTGTCAGAGTCATGTTACCAGCTTCTAGTACATAACCTCGATCGGCAATTTGCAATGCTAAACTGGCGTTTTGTTCGACCAACAGAATTGTAACCCCCGTGGAGCGCAAATTTTGAATAATCGCAAAGATTTCTTTGACTATGGCGGGCGCTAAACCCAAACTGGGTTCGTCTAATAGTAGCAGTTTTGGGCGCGACATCAACGCGCGGGCGATCGCCAACATTTGCTGTTCCCCGCCGCTGAGAGTTCCCGCTAATTGATTGCGCCTTTCTGCTAACCTGGGAAATAGTTTAAATTGGTACTCTAAATCATCTTTGATTTCCGCTGTGTCCGATCGCACATAGGCCCCTAATTCTAAGTTTGTCAACACCGTTTGCTGCGCCAAAACCCTCCTCCCTTCTGGGCTGTGGGCGATTCCGAGTTTGACAACTTCGTGAGGGCGGCGGCGGGTAATATCGCGCCCGTGATAAATAATTTGTCCTTGATGCAGATTAACTATTTTGGAAATAGCCCTGAGTGTCGTACTTTTGCCGGCACCATTAGCACCGATGAGGCTGACAACTTCTCCTGCATTAATTGTCAGATT
>DMYK01000002.1:0-5483 GCA_003483675.1 Microcoleaceae cyanobacterium UBA11344 | reverse complement strand
TTACTGAGCGTAGTCGAAGTAGATTGCGATTTACCGTTGGGCGGGGGCGGGTTTATGAGATTGTGGGTTTTAGGCAATTATTTTCGGTGAACCCGCCCCTACAGAATGTGTAATAATGGTGCAAGATTTGAGTTTTATTCAATTTCAATTTATCTACCCTTCATCTCCCAAATAAGCCTCAATCACAGCAGGATCATTCCTCACAATAGCAGGTTCTCCCAAGGCAATTAACTGACCAAAATCCAACACGGCAATGCGATCGCACAATCCCATAACCAGCGGTACGTGATGCTCGATCAATATTACAGTTAAATTGAACTTTTGGCGCACTTCTCGGATAAATTCACTTAATTTATGTTTTTCATTCGGATTCATGCCGGCTGCTGGTTCATCTAACAGCAATATTTGCGGTTCTAGAGCTAAAGCGCGGGCAATTTCCAAGCGTCTTTGGTCGCCATAACACAAGTTTTTGGCTTGTTCGTCAGCCCGATCGCCCAATCCGACCAAATCCAACAATTCTAACGCTTTTGCGTGGGTTTCGCGCTCCATTGCGTTCGCTGCTGGCAACGCAAATATGCCCGCTAGCAGTGATAAAACCGGATTGTGCGATCGACTGTGGATGTGTCGGGCGATCGCCACGTTTTCACTAACAGAAAGTTCCCCAAATAAACGGATATTTTGAAAAGTTCTGGCAATACCTTTATTCGCAATTTGATAAGGTCGAAGTTGAGAAATATCTTCATCTTGATAAATCAGGTTGCCACTAGAAGCAGGTATCAATCCAGTCATAACATTAAATAGGGTGGTCTTGCCAGCCCCGTTAGGGCCGATCAATCCAAATATCTCATGTTTTTGAACTGTAAAAGATACGTCATTCACAGCAACTAAACCGCCAAAGCGGCGTGTTAATCCTTGTGCTGCTAAAACAGGATTGCTGGTTGAGAGGGTAAGGGGTTCGGAAATCATCAAATATGATACAATAGTGATTATCTAATTATGCCTTAGACTTTGGTAAACATAAATAAATGCCATCATGTCCGAAGAGAGGAACGAAGCAATTCGCTTGCGCTTTGGGATTGCTTCGTTCCTGCCGCTGCAAAACGGTTGTTGTGCCGCATTACACTGTAGCCATTTCATACTGGATATCGGGGATGCTGGCTCAAAACGCAGTACCATGATTTGCTCTGGGCGTAACCCGACAGACTCGTAAGTTCGTCCATTGCGATCGCTGAATTCAACTTCAAATGCAGCACCATCTGCTAGCATCTCAACTATCGTCCCAACCTGCCCATGCCACAATTTGTACTGGGGAAGGTCAACAGTCAGGGCTACAACATCTAGCAACTTGCTTGTACTGTTTATCATGTTTATTACCTCCACTAATTACAAAGGATGACAGGTCGTTAATTTGGGAATAAAGACTTGCACACAGGTGGTCAGAAACCGGGTTTCTTCGTAGATATTTCGTTGAGAATCTGAGATTTTTCAGAGAAACCCGGTTTCTTTGCCTAAGTTCTAGGAATCTAGGAAAGCTGATACAGATAAGTAGTTCTCAGTTTATCTCAAAATCTGCTTCACCACTAACAATCATAAATTTAGATCGCCCGGAGTCCCGAAACCAGTTTGATGAGAATGTAAACAGAATTATTCAAATGGCTGAGACAGCTCATCAAATACAAGGATTCTAACCCATGACGAAGCGCTACCGACAAAGATTAGTTGCCGTAATTGCCCTCTCGTTTCTATCTTTCACATCGCCTTTGCTGTTAATTCGCAATGCTACGGCTGGAATTCCGAGCGAACCCACAGCTAATCCCAAAGAAATTGCCTCCCTCATCAAGAACTTAAAGAGTAACAATGAAAGGGAACTTGATGCAACTATTAAGAAGTTAGAAAAAATAGGTGAACCAGCCATCCCGGCTTTGATAGAAGCTTTGCAGGATCAGAATTTGCTAGTCCGCCGGAGTGCCGCCCAGGTTCTGAAACAAATTGCTGGCCCTGCTATTCCTGCGCTTACTAAAGCCTTGAAAAACTCCGGTGCAGATGTGCGTAGCAGTGCAGCGGATGCCTTGAGGAGTATCGGTGTAGAAGATAAAACTGTTGTGCCGCAGCTAATTCCCCTGCTTAAAGACTCAGATGCAAGTGTGCGTAGGAGTGTAGCGGATGCCTTGGTGAGTATTGCTCTTAGCCTTCAAGAAAAAGCAAAGACGCTAACTTCACTGGAGTTAAATCAGGCTGTATCAAACTTAGAATCAGCCTTGAAAATTTTGGCAGAACCTAAAGCTAATTTCTCACAATCAACGATCGCAAATCTCCAGGCATACCTCAATATTCTCAAAGCCGAACAAAGCGATCGCCTCTTCGCAAAATCAATTCTCCAAAATCCCTACTTCTGGGGAACCGGAATCTACTTATTTTTACTCTTCGGAAGTTTTACCATCCGCCCACTGTGGCTGCTCAAAATCTCCGAAACCTTAAAACCGAAATAGTCGGCGATAGAAACATCACCGTTTTGCTAGCAAAACTCTAGGGCCACCAACTCATTGCCAAGCAAGAAGGCACAACAGACGGCAATTTACCCGATCATATTTTTGAGTTAATGCTGCACTTAAACCCAATCAACCGCAGCGTAATAGAGGATAAAATCAGCGATTCCACTGCTAGATATTAACGGCAAAGATGAGAGTAAAGACTTAAATTGTGCGATCGGCAAACAAGCAATACCGATGCTGCAATTAAATCCGCCGCAGCCGTTATCAAATGTGATCGCAAATCCGATCGCCCAATTTACAGCAAATCCTATTTTTCAATCTTCAAAATCTTGGCTGACTGTGGGAATAGTGCTGCTCGCAGGATTGATAGGATATCAATATTGGCTGTTGACAAGGTGGAATTTAGATTTAGACACGGACTGAATTGGCTCTGATTATAGCAATATTTACATTAGCAAACCCTCCCCGGATCTTTGCAAACAAATCTGTGCGGTTGATGAACAATGTCAGGCTTTTACTTACGTGCGGCCGGGATTGGAGGGCGGTATCGGTGTTATTTCAAGAATGGCGTGCCGTCGCCAAGTCTGAGAGAAGGCCGGAGTTCTAGTGTAAAATCAAGGCGTTAAAGAAAAACGGAAGCGGAATGTTCTTAAAGTTTCCCTTTTTAAGCTGAACTTCCCCCCACGGGGAAGTTAAACTCAACTTCCGAAGCGATTACAGAATTTCATCGACTAGAACACCAGGGATGTAACCTCACGGGGTTTAAACCAAGACTTGAGAAAATCGCAGAGTGCTATTAGGGTAAGGCAGTTACATAATTCCTAAGCAAATTCGGTTACAGGTTACTTCTGTGGACTTGGAATTTTGCTGAGAAATAATTCCTTAGTCCGAGAATCGCGATCGTACATATGTATAACAGGAACAAGCCGATCGTCAACCATAACTTGGTCATCGTGAATTTCCCAAACTCCCTCATGATCTCCACACAGTGTGAGGACGGAACCACTCTTCAAATTATGTCTCACCATTTGGTTACTGGGAAATTGAGAGTTAATCACCTGATTGAATATTGTTTGATCGAGAGGTTTACGAGGATGGCGTTGAACCTCCAACATCATTAATTCAAGGAATTGCATCATGAGAGGGTTTCCTCCTAATACGGTTCCTGAACAGAGTGTAGCTTTTCCCAACATTTCTTCAAGAGCTTTTTTTCCATACACAGCAGTAAACCAGCGATCGTCTATATTGTCTTTATGTGGCTGCCCATAATAAATACCTGCTTGTTCAAAAACATGAAGCATACTAGAGTCTAACTCATCGAAGGGAGAAGCTTGGAAGACAACATCACGCACATCTGAAGTCATAACCATTCGATAACTGGAGTTAACCTTAAGGAATGTATGGTAAGCAATCCAGCGACCTGCTTGTGGATGAATCCAATTGGCAACTGTACTTCTATAATCCTCCTCTAAGTAGGTACGATTAGAGCCTGAACTTAGTCGAATCAAAACTTTCAGTCCCACCATCTTTGCGTGATAGATGAGATTTAGGATCTTTGAGCTAGTCACCCACTTCCACACATTTTCAACTGGTATAAGCGTGATGTTTTTTTCTAAAGCTACCTTTGCGAACTCATCCCCTAAAGCATTAATAAACACAACAATATCAACTTTATCTGGATGACAATACTGACGAATTGATGTAACAAACCTGTAGAAATCATCGAATTTGCAGTTTGTGGCATAACCCATTATTAAGTCTTTCATTCTTTCCCACCTCAAAATCAGTAGATTTAAACAGTAAACATACTAACAGAGCCTTAATTGATTCCGCGTGTAGCCCTCTAACCGTTGACCCAAAAGGCTTCAGTGCTGACCCAAAACTTGGCAGAGCCACCACTAATTGTGTCGCAGATGTCTAATAAATGACTTAACCTAAAATACCACAAATCGCTCCTGTATGTCAACCTCTTCTTACTGCCCGTCGGAATCTCCTTTTCTCGCTCGAACTCGGCGCACCATCAGACTAAAACACCTGAGTGTTCGCACTTAAAAATTTTACCTGCATTACATACTAAAATACCTGAGAAATCTCCAAAATTTTCTAAAACCAACCGTCGGATCGAGGTGGGAATATTTATTAATAAAAGCAGTGCGCGATCGTTATTTAGCCAAATTTCCCGGTGCAAAAGATACCGACTTTCTGCCGCAACAAATCACATCGCGCTATAATGTAAGTACCGTAGCGCCTGTATCTCCTTGAGGAATTACGCACGGGTAGTCAGAAACCGGGTTTCGACCTAGATTTCTAGTTGAGAAAGCAAAGATTTTTCAGAGAAACCCGGTTTCTTTGTGTAGTCCTGTCCTTAACATCTCCCAGGGATAATTGTATAACAATGTACATACCAGATTCGCAATCTTCCCAAGCAAAAGTGCTGCCGACGATGTACGATCTACCCAGTGAAGACCCGGAGGAGCCTGGTTTGCCTGACGAATATCACCGATGGCAAGCACAACTTTTGTGCGATAGCTGCCTCCCCTCTAATTATCCACCCGATCGCACTTTTTCGGCCAGCGATCTAAATCTATACTACGACTCCAACCATCCCAATTGGTACAAAAGACCCGATTGGTATTTAGTTGTGGGCGTTTCGAGATTTTACCAAGACAGAGACTTGCGCCAAAGTTACGTGATTTGGGACGAAGCTGTCAATCCTTTAATTGCGATCGAATTTCTGTCGCCCGGTACGGAAGATGAAGATTTGGGGCTGACAGAATCGGAACCAAACAAACCGCCGACTAAGTGGCAGGTTTACGAGAGAATTTTGCAGATTCCTTATTACTTTGTTTTTAGTAAATACAACAACCAATTGAGAGTATTTCGCTTAATTGGCAACCGTTACCGCGAACAAATATTAACAGGTTCTCGATTCTGGATACCGGAAATAAAGTTGAGTTTGGGTTTGTGGGAAGGCGCTTTTCTGCAAAATCA
>DMYK01000001.1:1521-7025 GCA_003483675.1 Microcoleaceae cyanobacterium UBA11344 | reverse complement strand
ACCACTGATTGGGAAATCGGGAACTAGAAACAGTAGAAAATCCTGCTTTTTCCCTCTCTTCTTCTAAGGTATAACCTAGGAAAAATGCTAATAGTGCCGAACACATACAGCCGACTAACAGCATATCTGAAACGCCAGTCCTTCCCCAGGCAATAGTTTGAGGATTTAATGCGATTAGAGCCGCACCAATCCAAGGTGCAGAAAGAAAGAGGGGAAGATTGGGAGAGTGGGGGAATTTTTCTGCTTCCTGATTTCCTTTTCCTTCTTCTTTCTTCCTGACANNATCCGTTGCCGAACTTCCTTCTTGCTTCGATAGGGTATAGAATCCGAGGCAAGTAAGGGCGATCGCCGATAAAGCCGAGGGAAGCCGCACAGCCCATTCATTAACGCCGATCGCCCGATAAGCCACAGCCATCAACCAGTAAACCAACGGCGGCTTGTCAAACCTGGTTGCGCCGTTGAAATATGGGGTGATAAAATCCCCAGTCACCGTCATTTGGCGAGCGGCTTCGGCAAACAGCGGTTCGGTTTCGTCAACTAAACCGATATTGCCCAGATTCCACACGAAACCTAGCGAGGCGATCGCGCACAGCCATAATAGGGATAACAGCAAAGGTGCGATCGATCGCTTCCTGGCATACTCTGACAAATTTTTAATAACTTCCTTCACCCAAAACTTCCTGCGATTTGAGATTTTAAATTTTAGCTCGCTCTAAAGTCGATCGAAAGATTCGCCTTCTCAAGACTCGAAATTATATCAAATAAGGGGACGAAAGACTGCTCTTGTCCCCCTTTTTTCCCTTTTTGGGGGGCAAAGGGGTGAGGATTAAGGGGATCTCCGGGTCAATAAAACGGTCCTAATCGTCAAGCCTTGTCCCTCCCCACAGTGAATGTTCACGGCTGCACGACTAATTGCCATTCTCCAGCTTTGGTATTCCAAGCCGGTGAGGCTGTCTCCCCAGTGACGTAAGGCCCCCAGTAGCGACGAGAGCCATCCTGAGCGAAGACAACCAGAATGTCTCCCTGTTTGACTTTTAGCTCGCCTTCAGGCAGCGATAGCATCAGTCCTTTGCCACTGCCTTCTCCGGGCGCAAAATCCCAGTGAGCAGGTTTACCGTAGGATTTCTCGGCTTGTTGCTTCGTCAGCAGCGCCACTCGCACGGGGTATTCGCTGCGGTTGCTGACGCGCAGAGTACCGACGGCTTTGGCATTTGCCAATGTATTTGCGGCAAGCTCCTCTGTGTCTGTTGGGGAAATCAATTCCCCGTCTGGTTCTGAGGGAGTTGGTATTGGCTGGGATTTGGCCCCTTTTGCGAGGTCTGTGGCCCTCGTGGCGGTTGGAGAAATGGGGGGTATTGGGGGGAGTACGGTTGCTGGCTGAGGCAAATACCCTGGCAAATTTGAACCGTTCGAGATGGTAATTTCAAACCGTCTCAGGAATAGTCCTGCAACTAGGACGATCGACACCGCTATTATGATCTGGTAAGTTTTAAGCTTCATAAAAGTTTATGCTTAAACAAGAGACTTCGCACCCGAAATTAGTAATAACTTCTTTAATTAGGACTTACGCATTTCAACGTCGTTCTGTCATAACGTCGTTCTGTCATAACGTCGTTCTGTCATAACGTCGTTCTGTCATAACGTCGTTCTGTCATTCTGATCCTTCACAAGGTTCAGGATAGCGAAGAATCTCCGAGATACAACGCTACACTTAGCATGACACAGACACTTTGCGTAAGTCTGTTTAATGTAGTCACAAGTAGTTGCTCTTGTGTCACAACATCAATCTGCACCTCTGAAGGCAGAAAGCAGAAAGCAGAAAGCAGAAGCAGGAATTACCAATTACTAATTCTCAATTACCAATTCCCGATTCTATGCAGAATACCCGAATTAACCGATTTATTGACGTTCTCGGCGAGCAATTCCGACGCTGGCTGAGCAATCCTTGGCGACGGATTTCGCTGCTGCTAATTAGCCTGCTGTTCGGCAATTTTTTGGGAACAGCTATTTCGACGATCGCCGGACAAGCCGCAACTTCGGATATTCTGGTGGCTGGGCTGTTAGTGCTGTTGACAGAGTTGGTTAATCGCCTGGTTTACGGCGGTAGCCCACAGGCGCAGCGTTTTTTGTGGGTGGATCTGCTCAAGGCTCTGAAAATTGGCCTGACTTACAGTTTATTTGTCGAAGCTTTCAAGCTGGGTTCTTGAATAGTTAGGAGTTTTGAGAATATGTCGCGATCGCATTTAACCCCTGTTGCAATTTTAGAAGGATGGAGAGCCGGCAGTTATCCGATCGCTCCTGAATTCGAGCAGTTAGCTTTTTGGGAACTGGCTAGCAATTGTCGCGCGCGCGCTTTTGGTATTACTTCCGACAATGCAGCCGATGTTGTTCGCAGCAAAGCCGATTTATTCTTTTCTCTGATTGACAAAATGCACATTTTCCCCCTAAAGTCAACTACTTTTATCGAAAACTTGTGGAACTTTTGGTTGCCGCTAGCAATGCAATTATCGGCCCAAAAACAAAGTTTAAAACGTCCTTTAATTCAAGGAATTGTCGGAGGACAAGGAACGGGAAAAACTACTTTAGCTAAGATTTTGACCCTGATTCTGGGAAAATTGGGATATTCTACTGTTAGCCTTTCTTTAGACGACCTTTACAAGACTTATGCCGATCGCCAACAGCTCCAAAAAGCAGACCCGCGTTTAATTTGGCGTGGCCCGCCCGGTACTCACGATCTAGAATTGGGAATAGCAGTTTTAGATCGGTTACGATCGGCTCAAAATCATCAATTAAAATTCCTTGACAATTCTCAATCTGATTTTCCCGAAACTGGTAAAATTGAAAATATAGAAATTCCGCGATTTGACAAATCTGCCTGGGGAGGTGCAGGAGATAGAACTCAGCCTGAAATCATTGCAGGTGTGGATATTGTACTGTTTGAGGGTTGGTTTGTCGGAGTAGAGCCGATCGGCGATCGGCAATTAAACGAGTTTTTGGCTGGTGCACCCTTTCCAATTTTAACCGAGGGCGATCGGCAGTTTGCTCGCGATATGAATGCTAAGCTGCACGACTATTTACCCCTCTGGCAGCGCTTAGATAAGTTGATAGTTTTGTATCCCAAAGATTATCGTATTTCTGGAGTGTGGCGCAATCAAGCGGAACGGGAAATGATGGCAACCGGCAAGTCGGGAATGACAGAGTTAGAGATTAATCAGTTTGTGGAATATTTCCAGAAAGCGCTGCATCCAGAGTTATTTATTAAGTCGATGGTTGAGCATTCTCAGATGGTAGATTTAGTAATTGAAATTGAGAGCGATCGGGCGATCGGGAAAATTTATCGATCGAATTTGAGCGAAGCTGATTTTGGATAAAAATCAGGATTAGTTGCCAATTTAAGTGTTAATTTTTTGAATTTGTCGAGGCAGTTCGAGCCGAAATGTTGAACCTTTTTCTAGTTGACTTTCGGCGCTGGTGCTGTTCATCATTTTGACTAAAGATTCACTAATAGCTAGTCCTAAACCGGTGCCGGGATTGCGACTTGTAGTTTGGTATGGCCGGAACTTGTCAAAAATGTGTGGCAGCTCGGTTTCGGAGATGCCAATTCCTGTATCCTGAACTGTGATCGTTAGCCGATCGCTCGTTAGTTCTCTCACCGATGATGCAAATGCTTCCTTCGTGGGTGAATTTAACCGCATTGGAAATTAGGTTGACCAAGATTTGTCGGAGGCGCGACTTGTCATTAACTATAAACTGATGCTGCCAATGCACGCTGACAGACATTGCTAAATTCTTTTCTGTAACTTGATTGCCAAATTCGAGAGCGACATCTATTACTAAATGCGCTCAATCAAATTCTTCAATCTCTAATTCGGTGCAACCACTCTCGATTTTGGATAAGTCGAGGATATCGTTAATTAGCAGCAGGTTTTTGCCCTTCTGAAAAATGCGTCCCACCATGTCTTTTTGCTGGGTATTCAGCAGTTGTTGGTGCTGGCGCAGCAACAATGAGGCGATCGCGATCGTCTGGGTGGACGCGGGCCAGATAGCCGAAATTCAAGGCTGCTGATACAGGAATGCCCGTGTAATCCTCCCAGCGCTGGCTAAAATAAGTCGCACTACCTCCTGCATTGGCTGTCCAAACTATGTCAGGAATTGCATCCAACAGGCGATCGTACTGCCGATCGCCATCGCACACACCCCTTGGCGGCTCTGTTATTTCCGCTACATCCAGGGATGTTTGGGGCTCCGCAAAGTTCGATCGGGATGTGATCAAAGAGAAATGGTTGTCGCAATAGTCAGTCAAACTACATTTTTAGTATGTTATCAAAGAGAAAGCGTCCAAAATTTGAGCTATCACCCGCTAAATAGGCGTGCTGTAGCTTTATTGATTTTGACGGTCAGAGTGCATCAAAAGTTTTTATACTCTAAATGTATCGAGGTAGTGATATCTTTACCTCTATCAAGGGGTGGACAATGGGATAATTCGGTTAAACTGTGAAAACATTGAGAACGCATCGGTCGCGATCGGGTTCTTCTGGCGCTGCCACATAAATTCATACTTTAAGTTGCAATAGCGTCCTTGCATCAGTATGCTAGAAAAAGATGTGCGACCCGTCAAACCCAAAATCAGGATACATTCTCAAATCTACTCAGTTAAGCTGAGTTGGTTAGAGATATTTTCAAAATTTAGCTGGCTATTTTCAAAATGAGTAAAATTCGCGTTGCTTTGATAGAAGACCATGATCTGACTAGAGTCGGCATCCGTACAGCTTTACAACAGCATGATACTATAGAAGTTGTCGGGGATGCGGCTAATGCTACAGAGGGATTGAAACTGCTTCAGTCTTCCAAACCTGACGTGGCCATTGTAGATATTGGTTTACCGGATTTTGACGGAATTGAATTGACACAAAAGTTTAAAAAATCGATCGTCCCGGCGTCCGATCCCGACACCAAAGTGTTGATCCTAACTTTTCAGGATAATGAAGAGGAAGTGTTAGCCGCTTTTGCCGCCGGAGCCGACTCTTACTGCATGAAAGATATCAGCTTCGATCAGTTGGTGGACGTGATAAAAGTAACTTACGAAGGTAACTCTTGGATCGACCCCGCTATCGCCCGCATTGTCCTGAAACAAGCTCAGAAAAAGGAGTCTGCGCCAGAAGCGCCGAAGAATGAGGGCAAGAAAGTCACAATTAAGGCTGCTGAACCCGAGTTTAGTCACATCATCGAAACCTACCCTTTAACCGGGCGAGAATTAGAGGTTTTGGAGCTAATAGTGCAGGGGTATAGCAATGCTGCAATTGCAGAAAAGCTCTACATTACTGTCGGTACTGTCAAGACTCACGTCCGCAATATATTGAACAAGTTGTGCGCTGATGACCGCACTCAAGCTGCTGTTCTCGCCCTCCGTTCTGGCTTGGTAGGATGAAGAGTTAGTAGTTAGTTTTTAGTTGTCAAATGTAGGGTGCGCACTGCGCACCTTTACCGCCTAAATGTAGGGTGCG
>DMYK01000001.1:0-1406 GCA_003483675.1 Microcoleaceae cyanobacterium UBA11344 | reverse complement strand
TGCGCACTGCGCACCTTACTGCTAACTAAAAAAACAATATTGTCAGTTCGCACCTATCCCAGTGCATAGATTAAAATTAATAATTTTATCACTAAATATGTCTTGAGATAGATGCCGAATAACTCTCGTTATACTAATAGTTAGCGGCTCGCAATAGCAAGTTAAATAAATTCCGATCGCCATGCCAATTTTGTGTGAAGTCAATTCACAAATTGCCGCTTCTCAGGGCAAAATAAAACATACTTGCAGAAATAGTCAAGCCAAAGAGCAAAATTATCTCTCTGGGGTGATGCCTGAGTTTGCTTAAATTTGCGAGATTAAAAGTATCAACATAGGTTCCCGAAGATACTAGCATCACGAATCTAGAAGGGCCGATGGACGGCTGCTGGCACGACAGTTTCTATCACTGCGTGATTCCACAACTCTGCGGCGAAACTTTTGATTTAGAACGGCTCAAAGATGTGATTGACGGCAAGCAGGTTTTTTGGGTGCTACAAATGTAGTGAATTATCTCAGCAATCACGACCACAATCATGTGCCGGCCGAATTGGGCGAGCGAGAGATTTTTGGGGAAGCAGCATTCCAGCGGGCGAAGTTAGGAGCGGTGCTGTTAATGACAGCAGTTGGCGTGCCACTGATTTGGATGGGTGATGAATTTGGCGAGTACAAATCTAAAACAATTGAGCCAGCTAAAATCGACTGGACGCTGTTAGGAAATGACCCGAATAAAGGTTTGTGGGAATACTATAAAGGCTTGATTAACCTCCGAGAAAATAACCAGGCACTTTACAAGGAAAACATCGATTTTTTCCACGAAGACCTCGCATCAAAAGTTTTTGCTTACACTCGTTGGAATGACGAAGGTTCGAGAGTTGTAGTTGTGGTTAATTGGTCAGAAAATTATCTGGCTGGCTACAGCGTTCCGCACTTCCCGGCTAACGGAACTTGGCACGAATGGACGGGAAATTATGATCTTGAATCTGGCGATGACAATATTATGATTGACTTGCCAGAATCCGAAGCGAAAGTGTCTGTTTGGCAGTAAAATGATGTCCGAGCGATCGCTTACTATAAACGCTCACTTGTCATGCTGAGTGGAACGCAGTGTAGCGAAGCATCGGGCGAGATTCTCCGCTGTCCTGAACCTTGTGAAGGATCAGAATGACAACTACCCAAGCAGACTTGATATAAAACGATCTCGCTGTTAGATACCCGACTTCTTAAAGAAGTCGGTGATCTGGGTGTTCTGCTAGTTGTTGAGGGAAACGACCGATTTTCCATTCTCTATTGCCGATGCACAGCGTTGCCGCCGCAGGTATTGGTTTGCTAAACAAGTAACCCTGAGCCAGATCGCACTTGAGCGACTGCAAAAATTCTAACTGTTCTATTGTTTCGACTCCCTCAGC
>DMYK01000121.1:4557-5815 GCA_003483675.1 Microcoleaceae cyanobacterium UBA11344 | reverse complement strand
GGGGCAAGAATGCGGGGGGATCTCCGGGTTTAAAAACACGCCCTACTCCTTCCATTTCTAAGGGAATTTGATTTCTCTTGTCCCCCCCTTGTTAAGGGGGGTTAGGGGGGATCTCCGGGTTAAGAAAACACACCCTAATCGTTCTTTTGCTAAGGACTGAAGTCCTTACTACAAACATTAATTTATTCGTGAATTGTGCCGTCTGGCATAATTGCACCTGCGAGTTTTGCCCGATCCATATTTGCTCCAGCCATATTTGCTCCAGCCAGTTTAGCCTCCTTCAGGTTAGCTTTTTCTAGGTTTGCCATCATCAAGTTTGCCCCGCGCAAGTCTGCTGAAGTTAGATTTGCTTCACTCAAATTGACGCCGATCAAGCTAGTTCCGCAGAGATTGAACCCGCTTAAGTTTTGCCCGCTTAGATTAACGCTCTGTAAGTTTACCCCAATCAAATTTACCCCTGTGAGGTTAGCACCATCCAAGTTAGCGGCACTCAAATTTGCCCCACTTAAGTTAACACCACTCAAGTTAACGCCACTAAGGTTTGCATAACTTAGATTTGTGCCAGTCAAATTTACCCCACTCAAATTCATGCCACTAAGGTTAACTTGTTGAAGGTTTACTCCAATCAAACTTACCCCTGTTAAGTTAACGCCACTCAGGTTTGCAGAACTTAGGTTAACTTTAGTTACCTTCGCTTGACTCAAGTCTGCTCCTGTCAAGTTAGCACTATTTAGACTTGCCTGAGTTAA
Organism: Microcoleaceae cyanobacterium UBA11344; assembly: GCA_003483675.1. GTDB lineage: Bacteria > Cyanobacteriota > Cyanobacteriia > Cyanobacteriales > Microcoleaceae > Microcoleus. The sequence continues at coordinate 5,066 of DMYK01000121.1, read as the reverse complement.
GTTAGCTCTACTCAGATTTGCTGTCGTCAGGTTTGCGCTATTTAAGTTTGCTTCGCTTAACTTGGCTTGACTCAAATTTGCCTGAATTAGTCTTGCATGAGACAAGGTTGCCTTGGTTAAGTTAGCCCCACTCAAGTTAGCTCCTATCAAATCAGCGCTTTGCAAGTTTGTTGAGTTCAAATTTGCCCCTTGCAAGTTAGCTCCAATCAAATTTACCTGAATCAATTTGGCATTTGCTAGATTGGCATTGCTCAGGTTTGCTTGACTGAGACTGACATTTGATTCGAGAGTTTTTCCACTCAAGTTTACTCCTGCTAAATTAACTCCTGTAAAGTCGCGTTCTCCCTCTTCATACCGTTGCAAAAATTCCTCAGCACTAATAACTGGTTCCAAATTTTCTAGTCCAGAATCATCTATTTTTGCCTCTTCCTGAGATCCCACATTATCCCCATTCACAGGAGTAACAATCGGCGATTCTACCGCTTTGCTAGATGCCGCTTCTTCCCGCA
>DMYK01000121.1:0-4463 GCA_003483675.1 Microcoleaceae cyanobacterium UBA11344 | reverse complement strand
CCCACCGCCTGAAACCTCCATTCCCCATTCTTCTGATACAAACGTCCAAACTCTAAAGCCGTTTCTTCGGAAAATATCTGATTCAAATTGTACCGAACCAGTTCGCTTTCCGTCTCTGAATTGTAAAGCCGGATAAACGCATTTGTAACTTGACTAAAACTTTGATTCTTTTCCTGTACCTCGTGCAAAGTAACAACAAACACAATTTCCTGAATCGCCGAATTGATTTTACTCAAATCCACATAAACCGTCTCATCATCTCCCTCAATTTGTCCATTCCTGCTGTCTCCTGAATGTCGCACCGCACCGTCTGGCGATGTCAAGTTGTTGTAAAATACAAAATACTTTTCATCGGGAATCCGACCCCCAGCAGCTAACATAAAAACAGATGCGTCAATGTCGCAGTTTTGTGCTGTCTGGCTGACTTGCCAACCCAGGGCGATCGCCAATTTTTGGAAATTAGGAACTTCCTGAGAAAGATTGAACCTTTCACCCTTCGTTAATTCGATGCTCATGTGCGATAATTCCCTTACCTCAGAAATGGTATTAATTATCTCACCTATGTTAACCCGATCGCAAATTGGATTTTATCTCGAAGACATCGAAACCCCAATTGGCAGAACCGTCAATTTAACTCTTACCGGACTGATTCTCCTATCTTCCGCCAGCTTCATCGCCGAAACTTACCCGCTTTCGGAACCTGTTAGAATTAATTTGCAAACTCTCGATACAGCGCTGTTAGTTGTTTTTGTGGTTGAATATTTAGTGCGGGTGTGGTGTGCCGAAAATCGAGTTAAATTTATTTTTAGTTTTTTTTCAGTTATTGACTTGGTGGCAATTTTACCATTTTTATTGGGATTTGTCAATGTCAGTTTCATCCGCATTTTTCGCTGGTTTAGAATTCTCCGACTCATCCGCTTTCTGGAATTGAAAAACTCTGTTTTCCGCATCAGCACCGAAGATGGCGTGATTTTTTCTCGGATATTGTTTACCTTATTGGCAATAATCTTTGTTTATTCTGGTTTAATTTATCAAGTCGAACATCCGGCAAATCCTGAAGGTTTTGGCACTTTTTTGGATGCCGTTTATTTCTCCGTTGTCACGATGACTACGGTGGGATTTGGCGATGTGATTCCGATTTCGGAAGCGGGCCGCTTTTTGACTATTTTGATGATTGTTACCGGAATTGCTCTCATTCCCTGGCAGTTGGGAGATTTAATTAAGCAATTAGTTAAAAGTGCAAATCAGGTAGAAACTGTTTGTAAAGGTTGCGGTTGGTCTGTACACGATGCTAATGCTAGATTCTGCAAAATGTGCGGCACTCACTTAGATATTGGTAAGGGGTAATTGGGAATTGGGAATTGGGAATTGGGCACCTGTGCTGAGCCCTTCGACTCCGCTCAGGGGCCACGTAGCCGAAGTATTGGGAATTGGGCCGAAAAGCATTGGTAGTTACTCACAAATAACAAATAACAAATAACAACTGACTTCTTTAAGCTAAAGGCAACAAAATTTCAAATTCGGTATTCTGGCCAGGTTGCGATCGCACATTCAGTTTGCCGCCGTGCTTTTCTGTGACAATTTGATTGCAGATAGCCAGCCCCATACCCGTCCCTTTACCTGCTGGTTTAGTGGTAAAAAAGGTATCAAATATCCGCTCCTGAATTTCTGGGGAAATGCCGGGCCCGTTATCGGCAATGCAAATTGCTGCCCAATTGCGTTCCTCGGCTTGTAGCACTTTAGTGGTAATTTCTATTTTGGGCTGCCAAGGCGGGCACTGCGTCTCTATTTCTCGATCGGCTGCGTACTCTGTCAGGGAGTCTAGAGCATTGACTAACAAATTCAAAAATACCTGACTCAACTGACCAGAGTAGCAGCTAACTAGAGGCAGTTCGCCGTAATTTTTTACCACTTCTATGCCGTCTTTGAAGCGATTTTTCAGAATTAACAGCGTACTGTTAACGCATTCGTGAATGTCTTTCTTCACTGGCTTAGTCTCGTCCATGTGAGAAAAATTGAGCAGCCCGTTAGCAATTTTTAGCAATTGCTCTCCTCCAAACCTCATCCCTTCTAAAGTTGCCAGCAACTCTTCTTTTAACAAGTCAAATTCAATCTCTTCTTTTATGTGAGTAATTCGGGGAGACTGTTCGGGCAATTCTTCTTCGTAAGCGGACATGAGCTCGAGCAAATTGTCAAAATAGGACAGCATAAAATTTAAATTTCCCCAGATATAGTTAAGGGGATTTCTAATTTCGTGAGCTACCTCTGCGACAATCCTACCCAAACTAGCCATTTTTTCTGTTTGGATGAGTTGTGATTTGGTTTCCTTTTGGAGCAACTTATTTGTTATTTGGTGAATTCTGGACTGAGCGACCATTAATAGGTGTACATCTAGCAGCCTGTAAGTCTGATCTTCTGTTTGCACTACTATGGGATCGTAAACTAATTCTGCTGACCTGTCAAGCGATTCCTGGGCAGCTTCTACGATTAATTTACTACTTTGCAGCAGCAGTATATCTTTCTTTGAAAACTGATATAACACCTCTATTGGTCGTTTAAAAAACATTTCTAACCCGTAGCGGCAGTTGACTTTTTCAAAAAATAGCCGTCGGGAAATCATGCCGACAAACTTGCCCTGACGAGTCAAAATGACGCCGGGAAGCATGGGGTTTTTTTCAAAAGTCAGGGCCACTTCTTTTGCTTGTTGAGTTAATTCTATTTGGCAGTTGTAAAGTGGCAGGTCTTGGAGAGTTGATTTTAAGGAGAGGTTCCAAGTACAAGTCTCTGGCATATGCAACACTGATAACTCCAAGCTAGCACGCAAATTAAACATAGATGGAACCTCTATTAAATGTTGTTTGATCGCTCAAAAAAATGCGAGTTATTTGTGATTTGTGATTTGCTATTTGTGATTTGTGATTTGTTGGTTGTTATTGCCAATAACTAATAACCAATAACCATTACCCGTTACCCATTACCCATTACCCATTACCCACTACCCACTATTAAATAGTGTAGACTTCCTCAAGGTGAATCTGTCTGTTAAGCAAGTTACAATAGCGCCAGAACCGAAAACCCGATCGCCCTGGTTATTGTCCATTAAAAAAAAATATAAATCAATGTTAATGGATAAAACCTATTGTGCAAGTTAAAGATGTTTCTCATCTACTTTTTAACATAAAATACCCTGCGATCGCCTATTTTCCTGAAATCATCAAAATTTATCAACTATCTATTGTGATCTGGTATACCATTTCTGCGGTACTGGCAAGGAATCGGATCACACATCGCAGAAAGTCTTGCGATTAATCAACCTCCGGCCAGAGGCGTTCTAGCTGATACCGCCAAGCTGCAAGAGTCTGTTCGCGAGACTCTCGCCCAAGTTCCATTTCGCCCATCAATCCCTCTGCGTAAAAACGGTCTAAAGTCTGAAGGGTAGTTTCCACGGATTGTCCCTGCATCTTGGCCGCTTTGATGATTTGACGAATGCGGGTTTCGATCAAGTCGCCGAAAAAGTCGGACAAACCTCGCTGCTGTAAAGCCAGCAGTCTGGCGACGGCGGCCGCAAAATCTGCGGTGGCGAGGGTGGCAAAATTATGTTGAAATACACCCCACAAGAGGTTTTGATGTATGGCGTAGCGAGTTTCCAGGGTGGTGTCAAAGTTAGCTTCTAGCAGTTGGTCTAAAAATGGTTGAGCTTCTAGGACATCGGCGATGGGTAGCAAAATTCGCAGCCAACTGCTGTCTTCTGAAAGGAGGACTAACAGGCGAAATTTGGGGGTTTCTACTTGCCAAGAAGTGGCAGCGGGCGTCTCAACACTTTCGCCAAATAAGTCTTTGAGTGTATTGGTAATTTCTGCGGGAGTCATAATGATTTTAGATTTTAGATTTTAGATTTTAGATTAGTCACCAGTCATTAGTCAGCAGCGCGGGATCAGATCTCAAATTGATAGTCCTGGACCCATTGTCATGGTGTTGCAAAGGCTTGAGATTCTTCGTTTCACTCAGAATGACAGAATTACGTTATTAGTGCGTCCAGGACTGGATTTAGGGTAGCCAGCGGGGGTGATAGCCTGCAAAGGGTAGTTCTTCTGGCTGCACTTTTGGTTGAGAACCGTCTGCGGGTATTTCTACTAAGGGTAGCAGCCAAAGGCGACTGCTGGCGATCGACTGTCCGCTGTCATTGCGGGGAGTGGCTGCTGTTGAGGGTTTGGCTGATGTGACTGATTGGTCGAAAATTAATGCTAGTCCGTCGGGAGATAAACTGATTTGGGTATCTAATTGGTTGGGCAAAATCAGCAGCGGTTTGATGGTTCCTACTAAACGAGTGCCCTCTTTTTTGAGGTCGATGGTGGCGATAAAAGGCTGTTCTTTGTAGCTTTCTGTTTTGAGGCGTTCGGCTAACAAGCAGTAGAGACGCCGGAATTGGTTGTCTTTGTCTTTGCGGGGATCGAAATAGACGG
>DMYK01000619.1:5252-5395 GCA_003483675.1 Microcoleaceae cyanobacterium UBA11344 | reverse complement strand
AATAATTGACCTGTTGTTAGATGGGATGGAACGCACTTTTTCCAGGTAATTTTTCCTTTTCTCTACTTCCTCATTCCTTTCTATTGTTGCTAAAATTTTTAGCTCTAAATCTGGCGCAGGTTCAGGAAGATTTGGGCGATATT
>DMYK01000619.1:4657-5231 GCA_003483675.1 Microcoleaceae cyanobacterium UBA11344 | reverse complement strand
GACACCTTCTTTTTGCAAAAATTGCCGAACCGCATTTCGGGCATAAAACACGCGAGATTTGACAGTTCCCGCAGGGAGTCCTAAAATTTTGGCTACTTCTTTTTGCGGGATGTCTTCTAAGTCGTGTAGCACCAAAACGCTGCGGTGTTCAAAGCTCAATTGCTCCAATCCCCGCTGCACTAAATCTTGATAGTGCAACTGCATCAAGTCCGAGATATTATCTTTGACAAGAACCTGATCCATTTCTTCTTGATTTTTGAGTTGGGAATCAAAAGAATGCTGTTTAGCAAATGCTTGTCTTTGGTCATAAGCCACATTCCAAGTGATTCGATAAAGCCAAGTAGAAAAGTTGTCTTGGTGCTTGAGTTTGGGTAATCCTTTCCACACTCGCAGGAATACTTCTTGCGTTAAGTCGTCAAGCAGCGAGGGCCCGCAGAGTTGGTAAAGGGTTGACCTGACTTTGTGTTGGTAGCGTTGGTAAAGGTAGCGAAAGCAAGTGCGATCGCCCTTTAAGCATTGAGCAACTAAGTCCGAGTCGGAACAGTCATCGATTAAAACATTGGCTGACACACCT
>DMYK01000619.1:816-4461 GCA_003483675.1 Microcoleaceae cyanobacterium UBA11344 | reverse complement strand
AAATATCTGTTCTAACTATTTACAGCATTTTTCCAATAAGTATAAGTTTCTAAACCAATACTTTCTCTGTCTTCCTTATAAATCTCATCTAAACATTTGAAAAGAGCTAAAGCGTAATTTTTCAATCCCAACTCAGTCAAACTTGTGAGAATCCTAGTCAGCCGCAGGTAGTTGTGGTTAAATCTTTCAATCCACTCTCTTTTTCTTGACAAATATTCCTCGGATTTAGCAATTACAATTTCTGCATTTTCCTCTTCGAGGCATTTCAAACCGTAAAATTTAAGCATGACCTTGAACGACTGGACTAAGCGATTTCTCAAGTCTTCACTTGTTCTAAAAGCTTGAATAACCTCATCATTCAAAGTAGGAGCACTGGAATTAAATCGACTTTTTTCTCTCAGCGGAAACAGCCACTGAATGTAATTGTGTACGCATTCCAGTTTCTCATAATCCCACGACCAAATATCCTCGATCGCCCGACCTTGCGAATCTGGCTGCTGACCGAGATAGAATGCTAAAATTTTGTTTTGTTTGGTTGAGTAACTCATTAATCTGCTATACAAAACATAAAAATGGTAATCTTCAGTCGGTTTTAACCGACTTTAGCTATTAGCCAGGGACTTAAGTCCCTGGCTGCTACTGCTAACGACTTCGCCCTATTTACCGCAAAGTCACAAACTCTTCAGCAGTTGATGGATGAATGCCAATAGTAGCATCGAAATCTTTCTTCGTAGCTCCCATATTAACCGCGATCGCCATTCCTTGAATAATCTCGCCGGCATCTTTCCCCACCATGTGCACGCCCAAAACTCGATCGGTATTAGTTTCAACAACTAACTTGACAAAAGTCTTCTCATCTGCACCGGTCAAAGCATGAAACATCGGCCGAAACTTGGCTGTATAACACTTGATTGATTCGGGAAATTTGGCTCTTGCTGACTCTTCTGTTAAGCCAACTGTAGCAGCTTCCGGCTGCGAAAATACTGCCGATGCCACATTTTCGTGACTGATTGATCTGGGGTTATTGCCAAATTCCGTATCTGCAAAAGCGCGTCCTTCGGCGATCGCAATTGGTGTTAAATTAATCCGGTTGGTGCAGTCTCCCACTGCAAAAATGTGTGGCTGACTGGTGCGGCTGTCTTTGGTGACAGAGATCGCACCTTTTTCTGTTTCTACTCCCGCATTTTCTAAACCCAATTTTTCTAAATTAGGCAAGCGCCCGGTAGCGCACAACAGCGCATCTACTGTCAAGGTTTCTTGGGATTTTCCTGACAAAGTTAATTTTAGGCCTTCTGGGGTTTTCTCAATTTGTGCGATCGAGCTTCCTGTCAAAAATTCGATTCCATGCTTAACCATTCCTTCTTGGACATTGGTGCGAATTTCTGCATCAAATTCCTTCAAAATTAAGTCGCGGCGGATGATTTGAGTTACTTGACTTCCCAACCCGTTCATGATGCAGGCAAATTCAACGCCGATGTAGCCACCGCCCCAAATTGCCAACCGTTTCGGCTGCTCTTTTAGCAAGAAGATTTCGCGGGAAGTAATCCCGTATTCGATACCAGGAATTTCGATGCGATGGGCTGATCCGCCGACAGCGATTAAGATTTTGGCGGCGGTGATTTGTTTGTCACCAACTTCGACGGTGTGAGGGTCGATAAATTTGGCGTATCCTGAGATTAATTCGACTCCGGCTTTTTCGAGAAAGCTGATGTGCAGTTTGCTGAGTCGGCGTACTTCTGTGTCTACGGTGGTGACGAGTTTTTCCCAGTCGAAGCTGCTTTCTACAGGGCTCCAACCGTAGCCGATCGCATCTTCGTAAAGGTGCGAGAATGTTGAGGCGTAAACCATCAGTTTTTTGGGCACGCAGCCACGAATTACGCAGGTTCCACCTACTAAGTCGTTTTCGGCGATCGCCACTTTCGCTCCGTAGGATGCTGCCCGCTTGGAACTCGCTAAACCGCCGGAACCCGCACCTATCACAAACAAGTCGTAGTCGTATGTCATAATTATCTATACCAACAATCTCGAACTTACCAAGTTTACTTAATTTTTCTTAATTAAAACTCAAAAATTCGCCTTTTTTTTTCGAGGTAATCGCTTGACTTCTTGCCATTGACATGATATTATTAGATAATAGAGATCTGTGCATTTTTGGTGTTTACTGCTCACACTCCCATTATTAGATTATACATCAAGTCAGCGCCAAAAAACATATCGAAATGTTACTTTTTTAGGGCCGCGGCTGAGTAGATGGTTGGTGGGCGATCGCTCAATCCTCGGTTTTCACCGCTGAGCCACGCCGCTCTACGCAGATCTTGCTTAATCTAGAGCTTCTGTTCACCAACAAGTCGTAATCCTATGTCATAATTATCTATACCAACAATCTCGCCAAGTTTACTTAATTTTTCTTAATATCTCAAAAAATTCGCCTTTTTTTTTCGAGGTAATCGCTTGACTTCTTGCCATTGACATGATATTATTAGATAATAGAGATCTGTGCATTTTTGGTGTTTACTGCTCACACTCCCATTCTTAGATTATACATCAAGTCAGCGCCAAAAAACATATCGAAATGTAAATATTTTGGGGCCGCGGCCGAATAGATAGATGAGGGGCGATCGCAGAAGGCTCGGTTTTCACCGCAGATGCACGCTGATGTACGCAGATAGGTATATAGGTTCTGTTGATTAGCGTCGAAACAGTGGTCACTCCAGCCGCGCAAACTGATGGGAAGTGTTAAGTTAGTAGTTAGTTGTGTCGATCGCACAGAAAAAAAATGCCTGAACTACAAACCGATACCTACCAAGACCTCGACCAGCAAGTCCTGTCAAAACCCGTTATTGTCGGTCTCGAAGATATCACAAAAGTTTACGGGATTGGCGACCTGGAAGTTCGCGCCTTAAACGGTGTCAGCTTGACGGTAACCCAAGGAGAATATTGTGCGATTATGGGCGCGTCGGGCTCTGGCAAATCTACAGCTATGAATATTATCGGCTGTCTCGATCGACCTACGAGTGGCAGCTATTACTTAGACGGCGTAGATGTGGCCCAAATGCCGGAAGCAGAATTAGCCGGAATTCGCAATCTAAAATTAGGTTTTGTCTTCCAGCAATTTCACCTGTTGTCTCAGTTGACAGCTTTAGAAAATGTCATGTTGCCGATGGTTTATGCCGGTGTTCCCGCAGCGGAAAGACGCGAACGGGCAGTAGATGCTTTAACTAAGGTAGGCTTGGAAAGTCGGCTGCAAAATAGACCGAATCAACTATCAGGAGGACAGCAGCAACGAGTTGCGATCGCCCGGGCTATTGTTAATAGGCCAGTATTGTTACTTGCTGACGAACCTACAGGTGCATTAGACACTAAAACTACCCAAGAAGTAATGGATATTTTTACAGAATTCAATGCTAGTGGCATGACTGTTGTTATGGTAACGCACGAACCAGAAGTGGCGCGCCAAACTCGCCGAGTTGTCTGGTTCCGCGACGGTCAAGTTATTCACAATAATCTCAACCCTGAAGAACTTTCACACGCAGTATTTTAGATTAATATTTCTGTGGCGAGCTTGGTTTTATTTTATTTTGTTGACTGTTGACTGATGACTGTTGACTGATGACTAATGACTAATTAAAAGCTGTTGGAAAAGCT
>DMYK01000619.1:0-788 GCA_003483675.1 Microcoleaceae cyanobacterium UBA11344 | reverse complement strand
TTTTTCTCAGAATCCAGAGACTGCAACTGAGTCAACAGCGAAATTACTTCTGTATCGACAGCCGCCCGAAACAAACTCAGCGGCCAAAGCAAATCAGCACCATCTCGTAAATCGGATAAAGTGTATTCTTCCGATGAATCCTTCCCCGACACTAATACAACTAACATCAAAGGGCGCACCCAACAAACTTGACGGGCCTCAACCACCTGAATTACCTCTGAATGTAGACACGCATCTCCACATTCTAAACTGACAATTTGACCAGGCTTAAAGTTCAAAGTAAAACCCATTAATACTGACATCACATAGCAAAATGTGATTACTGCTTTCAACAGTCACAAATATTAAGTAGAAGTCCGATGGAAGTCGGAAGAAGGAAGAAGGAAGAATGCTCATACAGCCAGCTTTTTAGCCACGTTTAATTAGGTGGATTTACTTATAACAACAGTTAACAACTAACAAATGACAACTGACAACTAACAACTATCAACTTTCATCAAGATTTTTGAGAGCGATTTCCAAATCAGCCGTCAACAATCGCGCCTCTTTTTTGGTGCTACCCGATGCAGCATAATCCACCACCGAAAGCGGAGAACCGATCGCAATTTTCACATCAGAACCCCATCGAGGAATACAGGGGCGGTAGCGAATACTCATCGGTACAATTTTTACCCCCAAACCGGATTCTAGAGACTCCGCTTGGATTGCCAAACGAGCCAACCCAGGCTTAATCGGGTGAATAGCACCATCTTGAAAAATCCCACCTTCGGGAAAAATGACCAACATTT
>DMYK01000490.1:14991-22265 GCA_003483675.1 Microcoleaceae cyanobacterium UBA11344 | reverse complement strand
AAGTTGGCAAACAAGCGGTGGTCTTATCGTCAGTATGATGAGGAGGATGCGGCGCTAGTTTTTAGTTTTTTTCAAGTTGAAGTGCCGCTGGCTGATGTCTATGAAAAGGTGGATTTTGAGGCGGAGAATGAGGAAACTGAACCAGAAGAGAGTGAGGGGGAATAAGGGCGATCGCACTTGCTTCGAGAAGGGCGATCGTCTTTTACAAGCTAAGACCAACTTTTCTCTTTTATTTATGTAAAAGCTTCTAATATCCTAGTCATGGGAATAAAAAGTGAAAGCTCATCGCCTTCTAAGCTAATGAATCCGTATTGCAAATAAAATCCCTTAGCTTGTTCGTTGAAAGCGTCAACTATCACTCCCAATACTCCTATATCTTCCGACAAACGAATCACTCTGTTAAAAGCATCGATTAGCAGTGTCTCACCTAGCCTTTTACCCTGCATTGATTGAGTTACCGCCAGTTTGCCGATCCGCATAACTGGAAGGGGGTAACGCGGCAACCCTCTTCTGTAATTTTCAGGTAGTAACTCTAGTTGTAATTCAGCCATACTTATTGAATAATAGCCTGCTACTTGACCGTCACCGTCTTGAGGAATTGCCACCCAAGTTTTAGCAATGCCTTTTCTTTGATTTTGTCGGGCGTATTTTTTGAGATACTGATTTAACTCCGGCACACCGCAATCAAAATTCTCCCGAATCACCCTGCTATCATCTATAGAGCAAAAAATCCATTCCATTATTTATTTGCACTCGTATTCTTGCCGATACCTTTCAATCGCCGTTTTCAGCTTAGAGTTAAGTTCTGGTGGGTTTTCAATCGCTGAGGTAACAATTTCCCAATTTGGTTCGGAAAGAACGATCGGTTCTGGTTTAAGTGGCATTTCTTGGGCTAGATTTAGAGCAACTTCGAGCAGATATTCGCTCAGACTAAGACCCCACAGGGTAGCTGCTTTTTCTAACAGTTCTTTTTGTTCCTGATTGATAGTTATCTCAAGAGTGCTTGTTTGGGGAGTTTGTGTAGGGGTTGACATATTTTTTCACTGACAGCAAGGTTGGCCCATGTGATATTATAGCAATTTTTCAGGCGATCGCNNGTGTTAAACTGAATCTAGCGGTCGTGTTAAGCAAGGAAAAAATAGCCGTGATGCCTATCCAAGAACAAATTGTTGACAAACTGAAAAATTTCTCTGAAATCGAACTGCAAGAAATCCTCAACTTTGCTGATTTCTTATTATGGCAGCGGANNAGAAACCAGGAAGTAGCTTCGCCGCCAGATGAAACTGACAACACCGAACCAGCAAATATAGATGAAGAGTGCGAGGTTCATTATGTTGGTGGAGTCTTAGTCGTCAAAGCATCATTAATAAAAAGTGAATAAATAAAGTTATGATCAAGTTAATCATTCTCAGCTAAAAGATACTTTCTCAATTATCGTTCAGTATTCGAGGCCAAAAATGGGGCAAATTTCAGAGACAAGCCGTTTTCAAGGACGAGTGGTAAAAATTCTTAGTGATAAAAGAGGCGGATTCATTGCACCAGACGATCAAAGTGATAACCTTTATTTTATCGCTTCACAATTTGACTGCGATAAATTTGACACATTGAAGCCGGGAGATGTCGTTACTTTTACTGTTGGCAAAGGCAAGGATGGCACGCTGTGTTTTGCTAATAAAGTAGAATTAGTTAGCGCAGAAAAGACTAATAATAATTATACAACAGAAACTCGCTTTTCTGGTCATGTAAAAAAAGTTTTTCCCAACAGGCAATCGGGTTATATTACACTTGAGGGTAGCACTCAAGACCTCTGTTTTATTGCCAAGCAAGTAGAAGAGAATAAATTTGAAACTCTTCAAGTGGGGGATGCAGTTACGTTTACTATTGGTGAGAGCCAAGATGGGAAAAAATTTGCCAATAAAATCCAGCTTATTGATGTTGAGCAAATAGAGCCAAATGATTATCCTGCGGAGTCTATCCCAACGCCTATTACCTGTGATGAACTTAAAAACCAAATAATTGAGCAATTTAAGCGAATAGTAAATACAACTAATTCAAGTGAATTTGAAGACTTGGTTTTTTTGTTGCTGAGAACTTTGGGCATCCATTCTCTTTATCAATATGACAAAAGAAACCAAGCTGGTAGAGCCGATGGATTTTTCATTATTGGCAACCTTGCAGTAATGTATGATTGCACCCTGAGACCAGATTTTGAAAAATATAAAAAAGACCAAATTGAAAACTATATTAATAAGCTTGAACAGGCTCATTTGACATTTGAGATTAGAGCTTCAGAGGGTGCAAAAAGGAAAAAAACTCTGAGAATTGATGGCAAAAGCAAACAAGTTTGGATTATTACTACAGATCAAACGCGAGAAATTAGTGATTACGGGAATATTAAAGTTAAGGAAGTTTCTGTAAATCATCTTATTTGGCTACTTCAAGAAAAATTAAACAGAGATGTGATAGAAGAAGATGATTTAGCCCTTAATCTACTATCTCGTATAGAAAAAGTCATTCCTGGTTAAAGTAGTTTGGCATTTTAACTCAGGTGGGCAAAAGCCCACCCTACAACTAACTATGCGCCGACAGATTCCTTCGCTGCGTAAAGCACCTCAACCGTAATCTGATCAATCCCCCGATCGCGCGCGAACTTCTCAGTATTTCGCTTGACTTTACCCCGCACAAAACCGGGGATTTTGTTCAATTCCGCTTGTCCTTCCTTCGTCCAATTCATATCAGAATCAGCCGAAATTCCCTTGGTAATCACTTCCTTGGTATCGTGGCCACCGAAGATTTCTAACAGGTGGTCTTCCATTCCCAAAGTAAAGGAATTGTACACCAAATCTACGCACTGATTCGTACCTTCATAACCCAAAAATGGCTTGTAGCCGATCGGGAAATTTTGGACGTGAATCGGTGCAGCAATTACCCCGCACGGAATATCCAACCGCTTACCGACGTGACGTTCCATTTGTGTACCGAAAATCGCCGAAGGTTCTGCTTTCGCGATCGCATCCCCGATCGCCCCATGATCCTCCGTCACCAGCACTTCATCGCAATACCCTTTTACCTCTTCCCGGAACCAATCAGCATCGTGTTTGCAGTAGGTTCCTGCCCACACAACGTGAATTCCCATCTCGCGAGCCAAAATCTTCGTCATAGCCGCAGCGTGGGTATTATCGCCAAATACGACCGCTTTTTTGCCAGTTAAATTCTGACAGTCGATCGATCGCGAAAACCAAGCAGCTTGAGAAACAAAACGAGTTTGGTGATCGATAAAATCTTCGTAATTAACATCAGCACCTTGAGCATTCAAAACTTGCTGAATCTTGCGAATACAGCGCGCAGTTTCTACCACACCCATTGGCGTAATATCCACCATCGGCGTGCCGAATTCTTTTTGCAAATACTCCCCAGTCATCATCCCCAATTCCCGATAAGGAATCAGATTGAACCAAGCCCGCGGCAGTCTTTTCAAGTTATGAACCGAAGCACCTTCGGGAATAACTTCGTTGACTTCTATGCCCAAATCTGCCATCAAACGCTTCAACTCAGTGCAGTCGTGCTGGTTGTGGAAACCCAGCGTTGACATCCCGATGATGTTGACAGATGGTTTTTCGCTTTTGGCTTCTACTAAATCGCCTTTTTTGCGGGCTTTGTTGATGTAAAATTGGACGATTTGATCCAAAGTGCGATCGGCAGCTTGGAGTTCGTTTACGCGATAATGGTTAACATCCGCCAGCAAAACATCGCCTTTGGCCTCCAATTGAGCTCGCTCCACGAAGTTTTCCAAGTCTTCTTGCAGAATGCTGGAAGTGCAAGTCGGAGTCAACACGATTAAATCTGGATGTTCTTCTCTGTCTTTGCGGGTGATATTGTCCACCACTCGTTCTTGGGAACCGCGCGCGAGTACGTGTCTGTCAACGACGCTGGTAGTTACCGGGGTGAAGTCCCGTTCCCTCTCCAGCATGGAACGCATGACGTTGAAATAGTCGTCTCCGATGGGTGCGTGCATGATCGCATGGACGTTTTTGAAGGAAGTCGCAATGCGCAGAGTGCCGATGTGGGCTGGGCCTGCGTACATCCAATAAGCCAATTTCATAGGTATTTTTCCTGATGCTGGTTGAGAATTGCTCGATCGAGCTATTACTGCTAGATTTTAGAGTTGTTTCTGATTCTCTCACCGGATGAATCCTTTAGAAATAGTGAGTTTCTGAAGATTTACAGATGGCTGCGATCGCTCAAACCCTTTGCTGAACAGGGATTTGACTCCAAACTAAAACAACTTTGCGGTTGTTTTACTGCAATAATTCTTAATTTATTGTCAATTTTCGTTAAGAGTCAGGAAAATGTGCTCCATGTAGGGTGCGNNCGCACCTTACCCTAGATATCACTTCAATTTATTGAGTTTTTAGACAACACAAAATAGACTATTAGTGACAGCAGAATTTTCCCCATAGCTAAAGTTGCGAAACCGGGAAGATTTTGAGATGAGTTGAATTCTTTGATAAGTCAGGTAGAGTTTATTGAAATTAGCGCTCCCGAAGCAGCTTGGCAATTGGCTAATAATTCAGTCCACAAAATTAATATTTCAGGACTTGCGTATTTTCATATAATATGGTGGCGATCGGTCTTCAATCAAGCAATTTCCTGAAAGCTGAGATTGTTTTGTGGTCAGCGTGGCGATCGATACGCTACAGTAAACCCTTGCACAACTCATATATTTGTGCTTTCTTTACCCAACTGCATAACTGCGACTTCATCAACAGCGCGCGCAGACAGCAGCAGTCGCCGTCTGCTGTCAAGGCCTCCTTTCCCACACATCCCAAAAGATAACTCTTGAGCGATAATGGAGGATGATATTGACCAAGCACCTAATTTGAGAGAACTTTTTTTATGATGGCAATTCCCGGCGTTGCAGTTCTCGCTCTCATTTATGAAAGCAGCACCTCCCTAGTTTACCGTGGTCGCAATGAGCTGGACAATCAACCTGTTATTATCAAACTGATCAAAGAAGAATATCCGACTCCTGAAGAACTGAATAGATACAGACGCGAACATGAAATAACTGCCAACTTAAACCTAGAGGGAGTTGTTAAAGTCTACAATTTGCAGCCTGTTAGAAACAGTCTGGCAATGATCTTAGAAGATTTTGGCGGCGAATCTTTAAGAATATTCATGGCTTCCCAAAAATTTACAATTTTAGGATTTCTGACTACTGCGACCAAAGTTGCTGAAACCTTGGGAGAAATTCACGCAAACAATGTAATTCACAAAGATATTAACCCCTCCAATATCGTTTTTAATCCGGCTACAGGACAAGTAAAACTCATCGACTTTAGCATTTCAACAGCATCAGATCAGGCAAACATTCCTAATAAAAATCCCAATTTTTTAGAAGGTACTTTAGCGTATATGTCGCCCGAACAAACGGGCAGAATGAACCGCGTAATAGATTACCGCACCGACTTTTATTCCCTCGGCGTCACCTTCTATGAATTGTTGGCAGGAAAACTTCCTTTTAGCACTTCCGATCCAATGGAGTTAGTTCACTGTCACATCGCCAAACAGCCAGTACCTCTCAATGAAATTGCACCTGAAATTCCTCAAGCTGTTTCAGATATTGTGATGAAATTGCTAGCGAAAACCGCTGAGGATCGCTATCAAAGTGCCTGGGGACTGAAAGCAGATTTGGAATCTTGTCTTTTTCAGTTGCAGACATCCGGGTTTATTTCCGAGTTTGCTCTCGGCAGTCAAGATATTTCTGATAAATTTCAAATTCCTCAAAAACTTTACGGCAGACAGCGAGAAGTCGAAACTCTTTTAGCCGCATTTGAACGGGTAGCAGCCACAAATAATCGCTCTTACCCGCTCGAACTTTCCCAAGTTTATGCAACCACAAATAATCTAAGATTAACCAGCGAAATTTCCCATTCAGTGCGAACAATAGGGGAACATAAATCCCGCAGCGAGATGATGCTGATTGCCGGTTATTCCGGTATTGGAAAATCGGCAATGGTCAAGATTTTAGAAAAACCTATTACCCGCAGGCGGGGCTATTTTATTTCGGGCAAGTTTGACCAGTACAAACGGACTATTCCTTACTCTGCTGTTGTCAGCGCTTTTTCCGAATTGGTGCGGCAACTGTTAACTGAAAGCGCAGCTCAATTAGCAGTTTGGCGCGAAAAACTCCGCACTTCCTTTGGCCAAAACGGGCAAATTATTATTGATGTAATTCCCGAAGTAGAACTGATTGTTGGGGCTCAGTCTCCTGTAGCTGAATTGGGGCCGACGGAATCTCTCAACCGCTTTAATTTAGTATTTCAAAATTTTATTCGCGTATTTTGCCAGCCAGAACAACCCCTGGTAATTTTTCTCGACGATTTGCAGTGGGCTGATTCTGCTACTCTCAAGCTGATCGAATTGATGATGACAGATGAAGCGACGCAATATCTGTTTTTAATTGGCGCTTATCGGGATAACGAAGTTAGTCCCACTCATCCTTTAATGATGACTGTGGAGATGCTGCGAAATCAAGCAGCTATTATTAATCAGATTGCTTTGTCGCCGCTGGGAGTGGAACATATTACTCATTTGATTGCAGAAACTTTGCATAGCGATCGAGAATCAGTCAAACCCTTGGCTGAACTGATTGTCAGCAAAACAGACGGCAATCCTTTTTTTGTTAATCAATTTCTGCAAACCTTGTATCAGGAAAACCTGCTAGTTTTTCACCCGCCACAGTCGGGGATCAAGGGCGGCTGGCATTGGGATATGAATCAAATCGAGCAGTGTGCCATCACTGACAATGTAGTAGATTTGATGGTACAAAAATTGAGGAAACTTCCCATTTCAACTCAGCAAGTTTTGCGTTTAGTTGCTTGTTTGGGCAATGAATTTGATTTAAATACTCTGTCTCTCATCAATGAAAAGGAAGCGTCAGAAACTTTTTCACAGTTGTTACCAGCGATTAAGTCGGGATTGATTTTGCCAAGTTCGGAGTTGGAAAGCAAGTCATTAGATTATGTACTTTTTCCGCTGTTAATTCTCAATTATAAATTTTTGCACGATCGGGTACAACAAGCAGCTTATGCTTTGATTGACGACTCGCAAAAAAAAGCTGTTCACCTGAAAATCGGGAGACAAATACTAGAAAATACTCCGGCTGAGTACCGGGCTAACAGAATCTTTGAGTTAGTCGATCATTTGAATGTGGCTCGATCGCTCATTATGGACGATCGAGAATTAATCCAACTAGCAACCCTGAATTTAGA
>DMYK01000490.1:0-14955 GCA_003483675.1 Microcoleaceae cyanobacterium UBA11344 | reverse complement strand
ATGGACGGTTTGAGCGATGATATTTGGGACTCCCACTACGATTTGGCCTTTGCACTGCACATAGAGCGAGCAAACGTTGAGTATTTAAACGGCTATTTCGAGAATTCAGAAGAATTTATCAATATAACTTTAGAAAAAGCCCGATCACCCTTAGAAAAAGTAGAAATTTACAACCTGCTAATCGTGCAGTACACCCTGCGCGCCAAGTACGAGGAAGCAGTCAAAGCCGGCATCAAAGCTTTGAATTTACTAGGCATTGATTTGCCACTAGACGGGCTGGAAACAGTGATTTCTGAAGAATTTGAGGCGGCAAAAAGCATTTTAGCCGATCGAGAAATTGCTTCCCTGATCGACGAACCAGCCATGACAGTACCCGACAAAAAAGTTGCCGTCAAATTAATCACAAACTTGTTAACACCTGCGTACCTCAACAATCCAGATTTGTGGAAACTCAGCGTTTTAAAAGGACTGAATCTTTCTCTCAAATACGGTTTGGTTCCCGAAGCATCTCTTTGCTACGCAGGTTATGGTATGTTCTTAAACGCAGTTTCTGGAGACTACAAAGCAGCTTATCAATTTGCATTGCTGTCCCTAAAACTGAGCGAAAAATCTGGAAATATCGGGTTGAAGTGCAGAGCTTGTTCATCGCTAGTCAGTATTTTTTATTACTGGTTCAATCATATCAAAGATTCCCATGCTATTAGCAATGAAGGATATCAAGCAGCTTTAGAATCAGGAGATTTAGAATATGCAGGTTATATTTTGTCCAACCGCATAGCCAATTCATTTTTTCAAGGTAAAGAAATCTCCCAAGTTCTTGCCGATACAAGCAGGTATTTGCAGTTCAGCCAAAAAACCAAAAATCAGCTCGTCACCGATACATTATTAGGTGTCGAATTAATCCTGCGAAACTTGAGCAAACTTACTCCTGAAAAGTTTGTATTTGAAAACGAAGAAATCAGCGAAGCGCAATATGTACATAACTGCCAAGTCCATCAAAACCTGTACTCGCTCTGCCTTTATCAGATTCGCAAATGCCAGGTATTGTACTTGTATGGTCACTACCAGGAAGCATTACAACTAGCTTTAGAAGTGGAAAAACAGCTATCTTTTATTACAGGAGCAATACCCGCTACCGAATGGAATTTTTTCTTTTCTCTAGTCTTACTCGCCGTCTATCCAAAGGTTTCTGAAGACAAGAAAAAGCAATATTTGGAGAAGTTAGATACAAATCAAAAACAAATGAAAATTTGGTCAGACAACTGTCCCGAAAATTTTCTACACAAGTACGTTTTAGTACAAGCAGAAATAGCCAGAATTTCCAGGAAAGACTCAGAAGCTGTAGAGTTGTACGACTTCGCCATAACTTTAGCTCAAGACAATGAGTTTGTCCAAAATGAAGCCTTGGCTAATGAATTAGCAGCCAAATATTGGTTAAATAAAGGCAAATATCAATATGCCAAAATCCACTTGCGCGAAGCTCACTCGTGCTACTTGCGCTGGGGTGCATTCCGAAAAGTTGAAGATTTAGAAGAGAAGTATCCGCAGTTGCGGGAAATGACGCCTTTGAGCGGAAGTTTTGCCCAAAACGAAACTACAACAACTATTCATACTTCTACTGGTAGCGATGCGAGAGTCCTAGATTTAGCGACAGTAATGAAAGCATCTCTGGCGATTTCTAGTGAAATTGTCCTCGATAAGTTGCTGGCTTCTTTGATGAGGATATCCCTGGAAAATGCGGGGGCTCAATTAGGTTTTCTGATCTTAGTCAGAGATGGAAAACTTTTGATTTCAGCTCAAGCGTCAGTAGTTGCTGAAGATGTAGCGGTGCTGCAATTTACACCTGTTGAAGACTGTCAGGATTTACCAGTAACAGTGATTAATTATGTGGAGAGAACTCGATCGGACCTGGTGTTGAGCAATGCGGCGGCTGAGGGACTATTTACCGCAGATCCTTACGTCATCAGACAGCAACTCAAATCTCTTTTGTGTACGCCAATTGTGAATCAAGGCAAACTGATCGGCATTCTTTATTTAGAAAACAATTTAACTGTCGGGGCGTTTACTCCCCACAGATTGGAAGTTTTAAGGCTGCTTTCTTCCCAAGTTGCTATTTCTTTAGATAATGCTCTGCTTTATAATTCAGTCGAACAGAAAGTGCTAGATCGGACGCAGGAGTTAAATGAAAAGAACGAGCGTTTAGAACAAACTTTGCGCGAGCTTAAACTGACTCAGGCTCAATTAATTCAAACTGAAAAGATGTCGAGTTTGGGACAAATGGTAGCAGGTGTAGCTCACGAGATTAATAATCCTGTAAGTTTCATTTACGGCAATCTTACGCCAGCTAGTGAATATGTCAAAGACTTACTGAAATTAATTGAACTGTATCAGCAGCACTATCCAGAACCGGTGGATGAAATTACCGAGGAAATAGAAACAATTGAACTGGACTTTTTGATAGAAGATTTGCAGAAACTGCTGGATTCTATGAAAGTGGGAGCGGAAAGAATCCGCGATATTGTGCTGAGTTTGCGGAATTTTTCGCGACTTGATGAAGCGGAAATGAAGTCGGTTGATATCCATCAAGGGATAGATAGTACGGTGATGCTGCTGCAACCGCGTCTGAGAAAACAGGGCGGGCGTTTGGGAATTGAGGTGATTAAAAATTACGCGAAGTTGTCGCTAATTACTTGTTATGCGTCGCAGTTGAATCAGGTGTTTATGAATATCTTGACAAATGCGATCGATGCGCTGCTGTTGGCTATAGATTACCAGGAAAATTATCAACAAAAGCCTGCTATTACTATTACTACGGAGGTGACATACCGGAATTCTGTGATAATTAGAATTGCTGACAACGGCCCCGGTATGAGCACTGAGGTGCTGCACAAGATTTTTGACCCGTTTTTTACTACTAAGCCGGTGGGTTCTGGTACTGGTTTGGGACTGTCTATTTCGCACTCAATTGTTGTTAGTTCTCACGGTGGAAAATTGACTTGTGTTTCTGCACCGGGTGAGGGGAGTGAGTTTATTATTGAAATTCCGATCGCCCCCAGGCAGGTTTTGTAAAGGAGTTTAATCCTTTCAGTATTTTATGGTAGATTAAATTGGGTTTGCAGTTGCGATCGGGCGACATTGAGGGTGCAACTACAAACCTGTAGTTCAGACAATTCGGTAGGTTTCGGAGTTGGCGGGCCAGGAATTGGGACGGTTGTAGGTGGGAATTGTTTCGGCACAATTATGAGACAAACGGACTAGCAGTAAGTCATCTTCGGCTGCTAAAATATTCTCTAATTCCCATCTCAATTTCTCGCGATCGCGCGGGTTTAGCCAACAGCGAAAAACCGAATATTGGACTCTTTCACCGTAGGTTTGAACTAATTTGTAGGCTTTTCGCCAGCGCTGGGGGCTGCGAGTATCGTAGCAAATTAGATCCCAATTTTTTGCTTCTGCCACGATCGGACCTCAGCGTACAATTAATTGACCGAATAAACCGCTTTCTCCAGACCATTCTTTTTCCAGAAGGCGAACTTCCAATTCAAACAAACGGCGGTAAGTTAGGGAATAATTGGCGACTGGGTGCTTCCAACTTTCCTGTTTGCGCTGTTCATAAAGATTGATAAATTTGCGACACCCGGATTCGCTCAACCAAACTCGATCGCCCCGAATGTCAAAATCGGCTTGTACGTCCCACTGATTGCGGTTGATGGATGCGATAACTGTCATGTCAACTATTGGGACTCGGAAGATTTCGATTAAATCTAGGGCTAAAGGTGCTGCTTGAGAGCGGGGCTGGTGGTAAAAACCGAGGGCTGGCTCTAATCCAACTGTTAAGATGGCGTTCATGATATCTTTGAGCAGCAATGCGTATCCGAAGCTGATTAAAGCATTGAATCGGTCTTTGGGCGGGCGGCGGTTGCGGTGAGAAAAGTGCATTTCAGGGGCTGCACCGGCCCGGATTAAATAGGGCAAAGTGCCGAAATAGAGAGCAGCTAAATTGCCTTCAAATCCGAGGAGCGATGCTAAAGATTCTACTTTGGGAACTTGTTTGAGGAGAATTTGCATTTGAGATATCGCCCGTTTCAATTCCTCGGAACCTTCCTTAATTCCGCGGCTTCCCCGCATCAAGAATTTGCGCTGTCCTTGGCCGCGACAAAGGACTAATTTGCGGGCTAATTCCAAACAGCGATCGGGATTTGTGAGGGCGGCATATTGACGGATGCGGCGCTGAATGCTGCCTGTTCTGCTGTCGAAACTGCCGACGTAGCGGCCGCCGCCGGAGATAAAATGCACTCCGATCCCTGAGTCGGCGCAAAAGTGCAAAGCTTGGGTGGAAATTTGGGAAAAACTGTGGAGGACTAATTGACCGATTTGCTGGCTGGGAATGGTTTCTACGGGCTGATTTCGGCGGGAGATTTTGATTTGTCCGCCGGTGCGGCCGACGGATGTTCCGGGTTCGAGAACGTGAATTATTTGGCGTTCGTCGTCGGCGGGAAACAGTCGAGTTGGCTGCCCTTGGCGATCGCGCGCGAGTCGGGCTTCTTCTGGAAGGCAGACTGGGGCGAGGGAACAGCGGGTGCACAGGCGTTCGTTGTCGGCGACGGGGGGTGCTGGGTGGACATTCGGAGCGATCGGGCTGTTTGGACGGCTTCGCGAACGGCGGCGCGGGCTGAGTCGTCGAGGGGGACGCGAACGAGTACGTTGTCGGCGTGGTAGCGAATTCTGCCTTCTGGGATGGTGATGCCTTTGGCGGATTCGAGGAGGCAGGCGTAGGCTAGGACTTGGATGCGATCGCTTTCCCAGGCTGTTGGGGCACAGTGGCGATCGTCCCGGTGGCTGCGGCCGCGTTTGTGTTCGTAGGGGATGGTGTGTCCGTCGCGAGTGCGGAGGGCGTCTACTCGGCCGCGCAAGCCTAATTCTTGGCTTTCGAGGAAGTGTTCTTCCCATTCTTGTGATCAACGCCTAACGGCATCAAAGGTAATTTCAGAATTAGCGGCGGAGTAGACAGTGGCGCATCCTATTAGTGATCAACGCCTAACGGCATCAAAGGTAATTTCAGGATAGCCAACTGTTGATTTAGGGTGTTCGGAGAGAGTGATCAACGCCTAACGGCATCAAAGGTAATTTCAGGGGGAGGAATTAGTAAAAATTGCGATTCGAGTGCAAAGTGATCAACGCCTAACGGCATCAAAGGTAATTTCAGAACTCCTCCAATTTGAGCCGATTTGATAGCACTCCAGTGATCAACGCCTAACGGCATCAAAGGTAATTTCAGTGTAATCTCAGATCGGTTTATAGCCAGAGAAACAACAGTGATCAACGCCTAACGGCATCAAAGGTAATTGTAGTAAATATATTCAGCACTTTCCACGCAGGTTAGATAAGGTGATCAACGCCTAACGGCATCAAAGGTAATTGTAGTAGACTTAAATGCCATTGATTTATCATCATCTCGGTGATCAACGCCTAACGGCATCAAAGGTAATTGTAGTTTGAATGTGCTGTGTGTACTCTGGACTGTGTGAGTGATCAACGCCTAACGGCATCAAAGGTAATTGTAGACTCTTATGAGTTGGTTGTTGCGCGGTGCAAAACAGTGATCAACGCCTAACGGCATCAAAGGTAATTGTAGGTTCACCTTCTGGGGTTTTAGGAATATTTGCAAAGTGATCAACGCCTAACGGCATCAAAGGTAATTGTAGCTTTTAACAAGTCTTCATAAAATTCTCCTAAAGGAGTTACAGTGTGATCAACGCCTAACGGCATCAAAGGTAATTG
Organism: Microcoleaceae cyanobacterium UBA11344; assembly: GCA_003483675.1. Taxonomy (GTDB): domain Bacteria; phylum Cyanobacteriota; class Cyanobacteriia; order Cyanobacteriales; family Microcoleaceae; genus Microcoleus. The sequence goes on along the minus strand of DMYK01000490.1, from coordinate 9,177 downwards.
TAGATTAGTTTAGAATAAGTGGTAGCACAAACACTGACGTGATCAACGCCTAACGGCATCAAAGGTAATTGTAGAGTTGATGTTGAACGAGAATTGGTGATTTGGTTTCGTGATCAACGCCTAACGGCATCAAAGGTAATTGTAGACCGATCGCCCAACCCCTTCCACAATACACCCTCCCAGCCATTTTTGCAAGCACCTTGCCAAACTAAATCCATAAAACCTCCTTCCAAGTGATCAACGCCTAACGGCATCAAAGTATTCAAACCATGCAAGCACCCAAACATCAAACACAACAACCTCAAAACCAATCCCCACAAACAATCCAGACATTACCCGCACCCAAAAACCCCCAACACTCAGAGATCCTTGCAACTACTCAGGCCCGATCGCACTCCAGCAATCAACCCCACCCAACACATCAGCCAGCAAAAAATCCTCAGCATCAGCCAAAACATAGCGCCGCCACCTAGTCTTTTTAGAACCCGCATGATCCACCCAGCAAGGCAAAGCCAAATACCCATTTCGATCTAAAATCAACCACTGACAAATATCAGCTTCAAACTCATCCCGCCACAGCAAAACAGAATTAATTAAATCCCGACTTTCCCCCAGCGAAACCCCACCAAATCTACTCACCGACTCCGGGCGCAAAATTGCCTCCCGCAACCTTTCCAACAGCTTAGGATTGCCAACATCCCCGCCAAAATCCACCCAAATCCCCAAATCAATACCAGTCAGCAACACCTGAAAATCCGGCCGCGCATTCCTCGCCGCAAACTCCTCCTTCGCAACTTTCACCCGCCGAACAGTCCGCAGCAAAGTCGAACTTTTGGGAGCAGACAAAAGGGCGATCGCAATCTTACAACCACAGTGAGAATAGCGGTTAATTTCCCCCACCATAGACAGCAGCATTCCGTACACCGTAGCCGGCGGCGGCACCGGATAACTTTCCGCATATTCCCGCGCATAAGACTGTCGCCAGCAAGCAATTGGCACTTCAATTCGCAACCCGATCATGCAGCCTCCCGATCGATATCCGACAAAATCACAGACTGCAAATCCCTCACCGCCGGCTTAACTCCCCGAAAAACTTTCACACCCAATTGCTCCAATTCTTCCACCTCCGGCGCCACAGAAATTGCACCGCCAATCCACACCTCATTCGGGTCAATATCTCCAGCCTCAATGCGGCGCACCAAATCCGATATTGAAATCTCCCCTTTGCGATTTTCCTCAAAGCAGTAAAGAATCCGGGGAGCAAAATCGTGAGTCCACCTGAGCACGATACTTTCAGGAGAAAAATCATAAAGAAACCGAGCATGATTTCCCGCAACACCACCGAGGGAAGCCAAAGCATCCAAAACAGAAATCACCCGATTCGCCACCTTCAAACGGTGCGGAGTCATCGCAAAACCGTACTGATAGCGAGTAGCGTGAGCCTCCGTTTGATGAATAGATTTCCGGTCTTTTTTGCCGCTAGTCGAGCCAAAAAACAAATCGCCAGTATCCGCAGTCAAAGAAATCGCGCGAGTCACTTCTAGCACCCCCCTGCGAGCAATGCTTCCCCCTGGTTTCAGTTTAGTTTTAGCCTTGCCACCTTTAGCAGTTGGTTTGGTGTCGCTCGACTCTGGAACCCCATCATTATTGATATCTTCCGTTGCAGCTTTCGCATCCATGTAACCCAAAACATCATCATCAATGTAGATTTCTGGATCGAAAACCCCTTCTTGAACGCGATAATTTTCATTTTTATCATCATCCCATTTGCGGTTGACATCTTCCCCTAAAAACTGCCATTGATAGCGAATTGCCCACCGAATCGCTTCAGCAGATACAGTAGTCCGCAGCGAATTTTTCCAGGCCAAGCGCTGCAAAGTTGTCACGTTACCTTGGTTTTCACCGCGATTGTTAGCGGCGATGCCGTAATTTGTCAAAATGTTGCCAAACAAATGATAAGTCATGGTATCTCCTCAGTTACAGATATAGTGTGTGTGTAAGTTCTGCCTAACGTAAATTGCGAAGGGATGATGGCAAAGGCACGCTTTCACCATCATCCTCATCGTCATCTTCTTCTTCCTCATCCCCATCATCCTCATCTAAATCAACATCAGAATCTTCAACCTCCACCCGATTGCTGCTTGGCAATTCAGGCGGCGATTCAGCAGATTTCCTGCCTTTGTAACTGACGAGGGAAAGCAGGACTAAATTTCTTGCCATTTCCCAATCATCTAATACTAAATTCCACAATTCTGCTTGATATTCTTGCTGCACTCGCGAAAATGCTGCTTGCGACCAAAATTCCGTGATAAAAGAACAGAATGCGGAAAAGTTTTTGCAGCGAATCATTTTTGATCGCACTTTTTCCCGCTCATCTGATATCCGCTTTTGACCTAGATTTTGACCTTGTTCTTGGCTGGCTTTTTGGCGCTTTGCTTCAGCATTTCCTTGCTCTAAACTTCGACGGTAAATACCTCTCAAAGCATCGTGACAAGCTTCAACAAACCGCCCGTGAGATGCTTCTTTCCACTCTGCATATTCTACCATATCTTGAAATCCTTTACTTTCATAACACAGTCGATCGAACAATTCTTTGCTAGTTATTTTCGCCGCCAATTCTCCGTACCAAGGAAGGTGTTTAATCAAAGCATCAGCGATTAAACCTTTAGCCAAGCTGGGGACAATGGCACTGCCAGAATCTCCGTAAACTATATACTTATCATTGAAAGCATTTTGCGCTTTTCGATAAGCATCGCAGATTTTTGCATCCGCAGTTACCAAATACTTGTCCGTAGGAGATTTTTGCTTTTGATTCCACGGCGTTTTCCCAAAAATCACAGCGCGACAGCGACTGACTTTGTAAGTTTTCGCAATCTCTACTACGGATTCGTAAGTGACTAAAAAATGCAGCGCTGCATCTCCAATCCCGGAAGCATGAAAATTTTTGTACGCTTGATGGCGTTTGGCATAACTCATTCTAGTTTCAGCAAACTGTTTGAAATTCAGGATTTCAGGAATTATCAAAGCCGCAGATGCCTTTTCTCCTTTGGCGAAGGATCTAATTTTGAAATAACAGCAAACTACCGGCGCGTAAAGCAACACTAAAGCATCTAAAGCGTTTTGTTCGATGCTAGTTTTGCCTGTGAAAGCAGTGTGTTTGACTGTAGCGCCGGGATTCAGCCAGCCCGCGACTGCTAAGGGTTTTTCTAGCAGGAAACCAGTGCGATCGCACAAATTTTTAGCAAACTTTTGATGGCTGTATTCAGTTAGCGATTTGTAATTTACTACTAGCGGTAACTCCCCCTCATCAATTTCAAAAGATCGAGATTTTATGCCGTCGCTTTTAGAAAGTATCCCTTGCTGCAAAAAAGTATTTAACAATCCTTGATGCAGCGCCACTCTCGACTCGATCGACAGATTTTGCGAATCAATTCCCCGAAATCCAATCAATCCGTCATTCAGCAAAAAAGACTGTGCTATTAACCACTCAATTGCTGTTAAATGATTGCCTTCGATCGCGAGTTTAATTTCGGATGCTTCTAGCTCCCATTTGAGTCTATCGTAACTAATTCCCTCCCGATCTAATTGCTTTAAAGTCATCCACAAACCAGCCAAACCCGCCGCGTGCATATCCGTATAATGCGGGCTGTGCAAGTTAAGAACAAATTCAACATTAGTATTGTTCACAAGCTCCCGTTACCTCACTGTAAATCACGTCATCTGTTGGGGCGATCGGATAAATTTTTTGGAATCTCTTCCAATCTGTGAGTTTAGAAATAGGACGGGGAATCCGCACGGGAACAGCCCATCTTTGTGCTTCCTCAGCCAAAGCCTTATTTTTGCTTATGCCTTTTTTCGCCATTTTTTCCTGTGCAATTTGATTGATTTCTTTCCTATCTTCTGCTAAAATCACATTGATCGTATTCCCAGGTTCTCGCAAAGATTCGCGACTGGTACACCACAAGCCGTCAAGCCATGCCGAGTGATATTCTGCAATAGGTTCGCCAGTGATTGTGAGAGCCGAATTCATCAAATCTGTCTGGGAAATTGTCCCCAATTCTGCAAGTTCTCGAACGAATTCTTGACCTGCTTTTACCTGTTCTTTCCCATAGGGATAGGGAGTTTTAGTTGGCTAAAAGATAGCTTGGCAAATTCGTCCCGATGCGAGTACCAAATTGCCAGCCACATCAAACTCAACTTGCCTGTTAAGCCGCCCCAGCCGCTGAATCAGCGCCGCAAAAATTGCAAAGGGCGTTATCAGCAAATCCGCGCTCAAATCGAGGGACATTTCGCAGATTTGATTGGTGACAGCCAGCACGCCTTTAGTTTGCTGCGAAAAAGCTGACATTACTTGAGAATGCCGATCGATTCGATCTTTGTACCGATATCGATCGTGGTAAACTAAAGGCGAAAAATCTAAATTTGGGTGCTTTACTAACTCATTCACCGCAAAATTGTAAGTATCAACGCAACTTTTCACAGAATTGTTGACCCACAAAACCTTTTGATTTGCTGCTAAAGCTGCGACTACACCCAGCATAGCATCAGGCGGAGTTGCCACAACTTGAAATTGATAGCGCGGCAAATCTTCCAAATCTTTCGGACCCTCAATGACGGTCATTTCCTCGCCCAACTCTGCCACAGTAGCAGAGATTTTTGCCAATTGTTCCTGAGTGAAACTAGCGCTCATCAGCAAAATCGGCGCGCCTTTAAACGTCTGGATAAATCTCAGCAAAGCGCTAAATAATTTGTCATCGTAAGCGTGAACTTCATCAAAAACAAAAGCACCTTGGGCGATCGCAATCCACGCATAAATAGGCTTGCGGTTGTTCTGCATCAATCCCAAAACTGAATCTACCGTACCGACGATTAGTTTGGCAATCCAAGTTTTGAAACTTTGCAGTCTCGACTCATTTTCAATGTGGTCTTTATTGTCATTAATCAAAGCTTGGTAAACCTCTAAATCGATGTTCGATCGAGAGTGCATTAAAGCCGTTTCAGCCGCAGTCAAAGTGCCGTAATCCAAAAAGCCCTGAGGAGCAGTCCCAGTAGTAGGATAAAGTACAAACAGCTTCCTATCAATTGCCCAATTTAATCCCCACAAATAAGCAGCAATCGTTTTACCAGTTCCGCAGCCAGCTTTAACCAAAGTAATTCGAGTTTTGCTCGCAGCAACAGACTTTTGAAAACCCCGTGGCTGCTTTTGATTGAGCCGGGAATCGATAACTTGCTGTAAATCTTCCCGGCTCAATACTTGCTCCAAAACTTGTCTCAACCATTGCCACTGATTGGCGATTTGGGGCACCGCAGAACCGGCGATATCCGCTGCAATGACAGTCGCTTTGACTGCGGCAATGAACCGCTGGCGATCGCCCCGCCGCCCCACAGTTTTTGCCATTGCTTCGCATTCGTCCGTTACTGCCTCAACAGCGGCTTTTAGTTCCTCCTGCGTCCAACTTAATTTTTTGACATTTGGCAGTTTTGATGGCAATTTTAACTGGCTGCCCGTACCAATTTTGAGCAGCGCCCTAAAATCATTTCGGACGGGTTTTAAATCTGGTTTAGAAGTGGCTTTTTGCTGGCAAAACACATAAAGGGGGGCATTGCCACAGCCCTTAGTTTTGACAAATTTCTCTGTAGGATCGACTTTGAGATGGTGACCGATCGCCCCCCAAACAGCCACCAACAAATCGACATCTTCGCAACTTTCCAGCCACTGCCTAAATTCGGGAACTTGCAGCACCAAAATCCCGCTCAAAATTTCGTGACGGATTATTTGGTCAACTTGCTTTCTCTCGTTAGTTGGCAATTTCGCTCTAATGCTTTGCAACCATGCAGCCTCATTGATTTTGAAATGCACTGACTCGGTTGCCATCAATCCCAAAAAGTGCTGGTTGGCTTTCCCCCAATCGTGAATATAGCATCCCATCAAAGTTGTTTTCAGCAGCAATTTCGCCCATTCATCGCCCAAATCTAATTGACGCAAAATAATCGGTAGCAATCGGTTGAGAATGATTTCAGCGGAACGGTACACCGCAGCAGTATGTCCGGGCAAAAAGTGAGCTGACTGAATTTCTTTAGGTAGCCTGGAAAAATCCTTGGGCAAAGATTTAGCAAAAAGTCGGGGAAAATTCACTTTCATTTATCCTCCCAGTGAGGAACGAAAAAGCCAGCTCCCATGTGTCCTTTGCCGCCAATACCGTTATGCTGCACCAACAAAGAATCTTCATCAGTCAGCCCGGATATTTTCAGTGAATAACCTACCTTTGTATCGCCCTTAACTTTGATAGTTTTTCTGGCAATTTTGCCGTATTGATTGAGGGGAATTTCAGCATTTCCCGATCGCACTCCGAGCTCTTTCAGTTGCCGATTCACCGCCGCTAAAAAATAATCCTGCTGTTCATAGCCAGAAATCACCACAATCCGAGCAAACAAGTCAGCAGCAGGCTTTAACGGCAATATTGTCGGCACTCCCAGCACGATTTGGTGGATGCCCACAGACAATTGTCGGCCACCGAGTTTAAAGAAATGGTGGGCGTTTTCTGCGGCAACCCTGATCCGCATGCGCGACGATCGCCCGATCTCGCGATCGCGCTTGAGAGTAATTTTCCCCAGCCTGTTTGGATATCCCGCCACCGTCAGCAGCCGAATTGTGCGATCGGCCCGCAACATCGGCACTACTTGGCAAATCGCTGCAAACAGCCCGTAACCGTGGTCTGCTGGGAGTTCTAAGCCGTTGACTCTGAAAGAAATGTCTGTTGCACTGCTTACTCGGAGTGCAGACATTTGATTTTTGAGAGACGTAGTATTCACTAGCCTGCTCTGGAATAATTAGTTAATCGCCTGACGGCATCAAAGGTTTTGGGGAGTTTAAAGCAATGGCTGTTCGCGTCCCTGCATGAATCTCGTAGCTTTCACTACTCGGAGGGCAGAGTGATCAACCGATCAACTGATCTACACCCAATCTATAGTTTCAGGTATAGCACTTGCCGCCACTTTTGTCAACCGTATGATGTCAATAAATGTGTACAAGGAGCCATCACAGAGTAAGGTGCGTCGCCCGAAACAATCTGCAAGCTCCATCGAACAAGTCCCAGCGACGCACCCTAAAAAGAGGCATCACACAAACGCGAGACTAAGGAAATTGTACAGGACTTACGCATTGTAACTGTGTGGCAAGGGTTTGAGATGCTTCGGTTCCCTCAGAATGACATAATTAGGTTATTAGTGCGTCCAGGACTATTGTACTTGGCGGTACAAATCTGCGATCGCAATTTCTACATTCACTGATTCAAGTTGCAAGGAATCGCCCAAATTATACTCGGAGAGCACCCATTGCCCCTGTTGATTGCGCCGAAACATCTCTACTCCTGGCTGTTCAACTTGCACCAAGACATACTCTTGTAGTGTTGAAAATTGGCGGTATTTAGCAAATTTGATGCCGCGATCGACTGCTTCGGTGGAAGGTGATAAAACTTCGATGATCAAGCAGGGAAATTGCACTAATTGCGGATCGTTATCGCGATCGTCGCAAGTTACCACAACATCAGGATAAAAATAGTTTCGCCCTCCTTCTACTCGTAGTTTCACAGCTAAGATGTAAATTTCGTCGGGCAGATTAAGGCTATCATCTAATAGCTTGAAGAAGTTGATGCAAACCCGATTGTGATTGCGGGTTGCACCGCTGATCGAGACTACTTTGCCATCCCAATACTCGTAACGTTCCTCTTGGGTGGATTCCCAAGCTAGGTATTCTTCTGGGCTCATCAATGTGCGATCGGGTAAGGCAACCATAATGCGATCGGGGAATGAACTATGTTTCTAGAATAGCTCAAAAATGGCGATCGGCAATTAAGCTGAGTTTTGCTAAGATGTAATAAATAAGCTAAAAAGCAAGCAGGTAGCCATGACAGCCACCCTAATTCAAAGTCAAACTTCTGGAGTTTTGCTTACAAACATTAGCTGGCAGACTTACGAATCTCTGGTAAACGAGTTAGCGGAACAGCCGGGAATTCGTTTGACTTACGATCGAGGAACATTAGAAATTATGACTCCATCAGCACCCCATGAGGGGAACAAACAAATCTTAGGACGTTTTGTAGAAACAGTAACCGAAGAATTAAATATAGAAATTCGCAGCTTGGGTTCTATGACTTGCAGGCGCGAGGATTTAGAACGCGGATTAGAACCGGATCAGTGTTACTATATTGAGAATGAGCGACTTATTCGCGATGTCAAGCAAATTGACTTAAATGAATATCCGCCGCCTGATTTAGTAATCGAAATTGACATTACTAGCAGTTCGATTAACCGCAGGGAATTGTATGCGAGTTTGGGTGTGCCAGAGGTTTGGCGTTATGACGGTTCGCGTTTAATATTCTATCAGTTAGAAGGTCAGGAATATGTAGAACGGGAGGTTTCTCCTCACTTTCCTTTTTTGTCACCCTCTGAGATTATGGGATTTGTGGAAACGCAAAAAGATGTGGGGGAAACTTCGATGATTCGAGGGTTTAGGCAGTGGGTGAGGAGTCAAATTCAGTCTGGGGAATGAAAGGGCAATTCATCTGTATGATGGTTTTGCGGATGTCATTCTAAACCATCCTCTAAAGTGATATCCCAAGCTTCCCGCTCTTCAAGTTCTTCTTGCCAAGCTTCTGGGCGATCGCGTAAGGCAAGATAAGCTTGGTTGGCGGCTGCTAAAAACTGTTGTCTTCGGTATTGTTCGATCGCTTGTTCGAGAACTGTTTCGATTGGTTTTCCTGAGAGTGCAGAGATTTCTGTGAGGGCTTGATAAGATGTATTGCTAATTGTAACTGTAGAAGTTTGATCCATATTACTTTTCATCTGTTAATCCATCGGCAACTGTTAAATCCCAAGCGGAGTCTACTTCGCTAGATGCTTGTCGGTAAGCAGATTCTAGTTCTTGATTCCGCAACAATTCCAAAGCTACTTCTATTACTTGGGATGGGGATTTGCATCCTTTAGCAATTTTGTAGCTTTCAATAAACTGTAGTAGCGATTGTGATAGAGAAATTGATATTTTTTCAGCTTGCATTATCTTAGCAATTGGTAATTACAAAGATTTTTACTTGATTATAGCACACAAGTAGTAAATTGCAGAATTGTAAATTAGCAAAACCCATAAACAGTTTATTTGGGGGCGGGGATCAGAAACCG
>DMYK01000475.1 GCA_003483675.1 Microcoleaceae cyanobacterium UBA11344 | reverse complement strand
ATTGCACATCAAATGATACTCCTACACGATGAGTCCTCGCTTGCTGCATGACACTGTGGGGAAAGTAGCCGCAATTAAAGATAATTTGGGGATGCTCTAAGGGGCCGTAATGCCCCCGATCGCCCGCTAAGAGCCTTTTCACAATAATTTCGCCACATTCTTCGTCTGAGGGCCAAGAATCGCGATCGTCAAATACGAAATTCTCAGTATAGTCTTGATGGAGGGCAGCATAAATTACTTGCTGAGGATTTGGTGTTTGAGAAATAACTTCTACTCTGAATCTATCCATTATATTTTTATTTTTGACGGTAGCTGTAGTTGGACATTGCCATCTTCTAGATTATTTCATAAGATGGCATTTTTGGCAAGTTTTTTATGCTAATAACTCGTTGACGGCTACGCTAAAACCTGCAAGTACCCTTTGAGTGTTAACAACTTCATCTGCATTAAACAAAAGCCAGTTTTTCCCTGCATTCACAAATACTAATCTCGCTTCAGGAAATAGCAGCCAGACTTCTAAACAACCTGATTCCAAATATTCTTGAGCTTTCGCGAATAACTCTTCGCCGCTATCTTCGGGGGAAGCAATTTCTGCAATGAGTGGGAAACTTTGGGAAAATGCTGTAAAATTGCCTGGTGGCAGCAGTTCAGGAGTAATGTAAGCGACATCGGGACGGCGGCCCTGCTTGGCTGTGCGACAAAGGACTTCTGTAATAACTTCTCCTCCCTGTCCGCTGGAATTTTTGTAATTTCTCCAGGATGTAGATAATTTAGATTGAGCTAGACCGTGCTTGAATGTCATTCCTGTTTTCTCCACTAAGTTACCATCAACCCATTCCATTCTATCAGCAGGCTTGACTAAAAATTCTTCGAGAGATGTGACTTTTTCAGGTTGTATTTGCTCAGATGAGTCTTGTATTTTTTCGGGATTTGGTGTTAGGATTAGAGTAGCTGTCATGGTGATGACCTCACTTTTGGATAAGGGGAAGAGAAAGAGTTTTAAATCTGATGGATTTTGTTAGATGGGAGGGCGACGGGTTTTGTGCGATCGATTGTAGATGGGATATCAAAGTTACCTGCTCAATCGGCCCCTAGACGATCGCCAATTGAGAAAAAAATAATTTTACCCAACAAAGACTCAACTTCAATGATACTATCAAACCGATTTTCGGAAGCTCTCATCTATGCCGCCTCATTACACGCTACCCAAGTCCGCAAAGGTTCTGGCGTTCCTTACATCGCCCATTTGTTGGGCACTGCTAGTATAGCTTTAGAGTACGGGGCTTCGGAAGATGAGGCGATCGCAGCTTTGCTTCACGATGCGATCGAAGATCAAGGCGGTTCACCCACCCGCGAAGCGATTCGCCGGCGCTTTGGCGATACAGTGACGGCTATTGTAGACGGCTGTACAGACAGCGACATCACGCCGAAACCCCCTTGGCGGCAGCGAAAAGAAGCCTACATCGCCCACATTCTCACGGCTTCTCACTCAATCAGATTAGTCTCGGCTGCTGATAAACTTTATAATGCCCGATCGATCCTGAAAGATTGTCGTCAATTAGGCGATACTGTTTGGGAACGCTTCAAAGGTGGCAAAGAAGGTTCTCTCTGGTATTATCGTTCTTTAGTAGAAGCATTCCGCCAAGCTGAATTAACGCCGATCGTTGAAGAATTATCCCGCACTGTTTTAGAATTAGACAAGCTTTCCGAAAACTCAATGTAAAAACCACTAACAAATAACTAATAACCAGTAACTACTAACTAATAAAAATGGCAAACGTTCGTTTAGAAAATATTACCCGACGCTACCAAAACGTCACCGCGATCGAAAACATTAGTTTCAAAATCCCGGAGGGCGAATTTTGGGTATTAGTAGGGCCATCCGGTTGCGGTAAATCTACAATTATGCGGACAATTGCAGGTTTAGAAACGGCAACTTCCGGCAATCTTTATATTGGAGATAATTTAGTTAACAATATTCCTGCCCGACAGCGGGATGTCGCAATGGTATTTCAAAATTATGCGCTTTACCCGCATATGACAGTCGCAGAAAATCTGGCTTTTGGATTGCGGATGCGGAATGTTGAGCAATCAAAAATTCAAGAACGAGTGGAAGCTGTAGCCCGATCGCTCTCAATCGACCTCCTCCTCAACCGTAAGCCCAAACAGCTATCAGGAGGGCAACAACAGCGGGTAGCATTGGGAAGGGCGATCGTCCGCGAACCCAAAGTATTTCTCTTAGACGAGCCGCTTTCTAACCTCGATGCTCAACTGCGAGACGACACTAGAGCCGAACTCAAACTACTCCATCAACGGCTAGGAATTACTACAATTTATGTCACCCACGACCAAGTGGAAGCGATGACTTTAGCGGATAAAATTGTTGTTTTAAATCGCGGTATAATTCAACAAATAGGAGACCCTCATAGCATTTATGCTAAACCAGCGAATCGGATGGTTGCGACTTTTTTAGGCAATCCTGCTATGAATATTTTGCCGGCAATTTATGCTAACGGATCTTTTCAAGTAGGACATCAATCTTTAGCCTGTCCGCCGTCTATTCAGAAAAAATTGCAGCCGAGAGAAGGACAAGGATTTGATTTGGGAATTCGTCCTGAACACATAGAAGTTTTTCCCAAATCAACGACAGAAAATGATGATTTTAAAAGCGATCTTTGGGCCTTAGAAAAAGTGCCTCTTGAAGTAGAGGTAAAAGTGGTGGAACCTTTGGGGCGAGAAACTTTAATCCGGGTGGGTTTACCGTTGTTGGATGGAGAAACTATTGTACAGGTGCTGATACCTGCGAGTGTTCGCTTGCGATCGGGCGATCGACTAACTGTGCAGCTTGATTTTAATCAACTATTTGTATTTGATCCTGCCACGGGCGAGGCACTGTACCCTTAGTAGGTGCTTAACCTGAATATCCCAGATTGAGCGATTTTGTTACAAAAATTTATACTTGACATGGCTCAATTTAGCAAGTAATGCTAAAATTAGTTTTAGTAAAACAGAAAGCCATCCCGCCAAAGGCGTATCTTTCGTGATTCGGGCGATCGCGATCGACAAATTCGCATCTATCCTAGGATCTGGCCAACCCCGTCCCGCTTGCTGGAACTCCTGAATCACCTCCCGGAAAAAGTCAGCAAAAAAAACACCTGATCCTACAGTGAGTGCGAGTAGGAGCAAGGTGACACAAAGTTATAGCTTTCAAATCTAGATTGCACAACTTGTTGCAGCTTCTACTGCCAACAGCATGGGCAGCAAACGCGCTCTTTGATATCATCTACTTTTGACAGTGGGTAACACAATCGGCAATTAACGATCGAGTTTTGAAGGGCAAACTTTAGTCATTGTCCCAATCTTCAGAACCGATCAGGTCGGCAATGCGATCGCGCAGCAAGAAGTCACATTTTTCGAGTTCTCCCTCAACACAAGCCCATTCGCGGGGCGGGATGAATTGGCAGAGCGTGTAGATCGGCTGTTGCCGACTCAAGATGCCCTCGTGGACGAGATGGCGTACTTCATCCTGAATGACATCTAAAGAGTATGCGATTTTGATAGGTGAGTGAATCATAATGCGCCCTCAAGGTTTTGCTAAAAAATTTTATGGCCTTGGTAATAATATAGTTCAAATTTACCTATTCGTGAGTTAAGTTTTTGTCTGTATGCGGATATACTGTTTGCTCAAGTTCGACTTAATAAAGTTTTCATAGGGAATAGTGCGCTCTGGCCACGCGACGGCGCAAACTCACAGGGGGGTCCTGGGCGAGGGTTGGGCGAGACTTGAGGGCATCACGGGGAGTATGCGTAGCGGTAGGAAAACTCAAGGATTAGCCATTCTGTCAATGCCAAACAGCAATTCTAGGGCGATCGCCTGGGCTGTCGGCATCTGCCCGTAACAAAATATATAGGGAATAGTCGGAGGCAGCTGCGGCAAAAACTGGTCTAAAACGTAGGGGCTACCGTAGATTAACAAAGCTTGGAGTTCACCATTGCTTAATAATTGCTTAAACCAATCTTGAGCTGCTTCCGTCAAACCAGCACTACCTCGGAAGCAATTGCCACGAATGAAAACTTGCAGCAAAGTCGGTCTGCTTAAATTAACATCTAAATCACAACTCGGCTCTGCATTTGTATTGTCAGCGATCGAGCTGGTGCGATCGTCAATTAGTTGCAATTTGTAACCAAACTGTGCGGGCAGGGCGATCGCCGGAGTGTGATTTCCCAAAAACTCACATCCCAAAACATCATCTACAACTATCAAATTCCGCAAAACTTGGCTCTGGGAGGGTTTTTTCGCCTGTAAAGGTAGCTCGCCGCCAAATTTCAACGAATCTCGCAAAATATCGGCCGCCGTTGCTCTTGCCTCTGGGGTTGAGAGCGTGCTCAAGTCAATTAATGCTGGTGGATTCTTGCTCCCCCCCTTAGCAAGGGGGGGCTGGGGGGGGTCAGACAACCTCTTAGCAACTGAGGGTTGAGGGGAGTCAGAAATCGCCAAACCAACTTTGACTTTTGCCGCCCAAATTCGCTTGACAGATTCCTTGATTTGTGCTATGTCGATTCGGCCTTGATTGACAGCATCGCAGACAGCCAGAATCGCCCCTTCCGGGTCAAGCGGCATCAGCAAAACATCAGCACCAGCCTCGGCGGCCAAAACAGCAGCTTCATTCGCGCCATACCCTCTGCGATCAAAATTGGCGATCGCGCCCATCACCAAAGCATCCGTCACGATCAAACCCTGAAATCCCAACTCTTGGCGGAGTTTCCCGATCAAAATTTTGCGAGAAAGAGTAGCAGGAAATTCGGCATCCCAAGCCGGAATCAGCAAGTGGGCGCTCAT
>DMYK01000479.1:2054-11111 GCA_003483675.1 Microcoleaceae cyanobacterium UBA11344 | reverse complement strand
TTTTGTTGGAAGCGATCGCGCACACTGTCTGGAGAGATAATGACGCAATCTTCCCCGTACCGCAATATTTCTCGGAAAAACCAAAAAGTATTGGATACTTTCTTCACTATTCGTCGGACTTGCGGAGAGTCTGTTAACCATTCATTGAACGTATCTTCACCCGTTTTCGTTTTGTAGGCAAACGCCAAACCTCGGAAGAGGTGCATTTCTACCTCGATCTGAGCTAGATTGGGCAACCATTTTGCGTCAATGGGTGCGATCGCAGCTTCTGGAATCCGATCCAAACGGAAGCACCGATTATGCTTCAGTTCTGGCAAATCGTAATTTCCTTCTGTTTCTTCACACCAACAATCGAGATATTCTCGATCTTCGTGGGGGTTGATTTGAGCATGGCGGATGTGGAAGTGCCAAGTGCGATCGGCTGCATCTTGGTAGGTGAGTTCAAAGGGTTGGTTTCGCTTGATATAGCGCTCTATTTCTAACCGCCAAGGAATAGAGGTTTTATTTAAAAATGCCTCTATTTCTCTCCGCATAGGGTCTGGTAGTTCGCTGCGATCGAGCAGCAGTTGAGCAATAATTTGGGCTTCTTGAATTTTGCCGAGATCGGTTAAGGCATCGACAGCGTGCTTGAGGGCTTTTAATCGGCTGTCTTTCCAATCGTTGTTAGGGGCAATTAGGAGTTTATGTTGGGCGATCGCTTCTATCAGTTTGGAAATGTTCGGGCGATCGCCCCACGTCTTCCCGAATTCTTGGGCGAGGGCTTCCAACTCGGCTTTGTCTCGTTCAGAAACCGACAGGGTGATCGATTGACCTTTGCGACTCATAAGTATACGGACACTTCTTCATTGTACGGGCTTGATCATCTCAATTATCGGTGTCAATATAGGAAATATCAACTTTCTACGGACACAGATTCAGCATATGTCCGATTACCAGATTACCCTCAAATCCGTTTACTCCTGTCCCGCTGCGGAAATTCCCAAGGAAGTCAAATTACCGGAAAATTGGACACTTTCTTGGCATCAACTTGAAACTTTAAAGGCAATTCGCAATCCGAATATTGATGTCATTTTCAACTCAGCTATCACTAGCGATGGCAAAAGCTTAGCCGCTTTGTTAGAAACATTGCAGACAAATTGTTGTGCAGTGGCGCTATATCCTACGAATGAACTGGCGCGAGATCAGGAGACTCAAATTAAGCGCTATATCGAACAATTTCAGCCCGAACATCAACCCCGCGTTGTGCGACTCAGCGGCTCGGAATTAGAAATCTATGCAGAACATGAAAAACTGAGAAAATCAGCCGCGATCGCATCTCGCACAGGTCAAGCAGAGATTTTATTAACTAACCCTGATATCTTGCACCATCTGCACCGAGGAGCGTATTTAAGCTCTGAAGATAGCCCCGATAAACTGTGGGGTCGAATCGACAAAGATTTTAACCTATTCATATTTGATGAATTTCATGTTTTTGTGGCTCCTCAGATTGCCAGCGTCATCAACACCCTGTTATTAATTCGTCATACAAACCGCCGGAAAAAGTTTGTATTTCTGTCAGCAACTCCAGACGAGCAATTAATTAGCAGACTAGAAACAGCAGGGTTTCGCTGTCAAAGTATCGATCCTTTAAAAGCAGGCAAATATCGGTTTCCAGATCGCCCTGCGGAAATCGAACAGTTGAAAACAGACTCCTGGCGGCAGATATTGAGGGAAAGTACGCTGACTTTTATTTCCCTAGAACCAACTTCAAAAGCTTCTGAAACTTGGCTGAAGGACAGCGCAAATCTCATCCTGACTCACTTTAAAAACAATCCGGGGAGTAAAGGAGCGATTATCCTGAATTCAATTGCTGCCGTCAAGCGGCTGACACCATTTTTTCGGGAATTGTTCGCGCCTCACGGTTTAGTTGTTGGCGAAAATACTGGTTTGTCGGGAAAGACGGAAAAAGAGCGATCGCTCTCATCAGACTTAGTTCTCGGTACTAGCACCATTGATGTCGGGGTAGACTTCAAAATCAATTTGCTGATTTTTGAATCCGCCGATGCGGGCAACTTTATCCAAAGATTGGGAAGGTTGGGGCGACACGATGGGTGCGATCGCAATGGAGAGTTTATTCAGTTTAAAAATTTTACAGCCATAGCACTCACCCCTAATTTCTTAGTTGAACGCTTGTTTGCAGGCGATACTGCCACTTTAGAGTCTAGTGGAATTTACGATCGTCCTTTTTTCTATCAACAAATTCGCGAAAACTACCGCCAAATCAACAATTTTGAGGGATATTATTCGCGGTGGGGTGCGGTGCAGTCTGTTCAAATTTGTTGGGAATTAGGGCACAGGACAATTAAACAGCAGTACGCATCAAGTCAGAAAGCTTTTCAGGAAGCTGCTCAAAAAGTATTTAAAACTAGCTTGGGGAAAGTGGCTGGTAATATTAAACAGTGGGGTAAAGAGTGGCAAGAGCGATCGGGAAATAAGACAGGAAATCCGATAGTTGAAGATGCTAGCAGTTTTCGAGGTTCTAGTCCCCTGCAATGCGGCATCTGCGATTTAACCGATTCCCATGAGGCAGACAAATTTAAAACTTACGATTTACCAGGAATTTTGAGCAACTTGGAAATCGAACCGATGACGGAATTTGCATTTATGCGAATGTTGAACGAGACATCGGAACGCCTTGGGCAACCAATTGCCAAAGGTCGATTTAAACATTGTCTTGCTTTTTTGAAGTTGCGTAGTTATCGGGAGGAAAGACTGAATTGGAAATTTACTTATTCGGGAAATTTAGAGGAAAATGCTGCTGCTTGGAAAGTTCAGGTGTTGACGGGGATTGAGGTTGTGCAACCTGAGAATTATTGGATCGGGGAAATCAACAAGCGTTTGAAGAAGCAAGCATTGGTTTGTTATGTGCTGCGCTATCCGGTGGCTGAAGTGCGATCGCGCCTGCAATTGCCGGTACACTTTCAGATTTATCCGATTTGCGATCGGTACAGTATCCACGATGCGACTGCACCTTATGCGATCGCCTTTGGGCAGTCAGCGCTGTTGGTAGACACGCTGGCCCACTGGCTCAAGAGCAAGGGGGATGAAGTATGGATTGCTTAGAAGATCAAGCCCTAATAGGGAGTTTACATTGTACAGAAGTCAATGCTGGGAAAGCATCAAACAAAGGAGTAGGCGAGGTTTCAATCCCTAATAGGGGCTTGGATTTGCTTAAACATTTACAAGCAGTTTTACTTTCCCAGGCGCTAAGTATAGCAGATAAAGGTGAAAATGTCAAAAATTACTTTCTTGCCACATTTAAAGCTGAGGTTGGTAGGAGGTAGTGAAAAAGAAATGGTTCTCGCATACTCATTAAGAGTGTTACACTGACAGTGTTGTGATCCACGAGGAGAACTGCCCATGTCCCAGCAAAATCTTGACGCTGACCAACTACGCCATTTGCTTTGCGCTCTAACAGAAGACCTGAATCAATTCCGGCTTAATACCTTAATTTTGCACAAATGTCAACTACTTGTAACTATTATCTACAATCAACAGACTAAGATTCAGTCTCTTGAGGCTGAAAATGGTGATCTCAGAAGCATTAACCGCGATCGAGCAGACAAAATTTTTGAATTGGAGTGTCTAGTAAATCCTTTTTCTCAAGATGGAGATGCTATTTGCAATGAATAATCTGTTTTCGGTATCAACATAGACTCCCTAGAGGCATAAAATGGCTAAAAAACGTCAAAAACCTGATGAAGAATACCAACAACTCTCATTATTTGATATCCCAGTTAATTTGAACTCTGAACAATCGGATGATCCAGATGATGACTGGTTGCAAGATGAAGAATTAGGGTCAAACTTTCAAACTTCCGATCGCACAATCGAACCTCAAACCCGCGACTTACTAACCCTCAAACTCTTGCGAGAAGCCATTCAGAGTCAAAATCCAGGCGATCGCGTCATGGGAGACTTCGCAGAATATGTCTTGCCAAATCTGCTGCGAGTTGCCATTGGTGTCACAGCCAAAGGCGGCAAATTTTTTGACGAACTCGATCGCAAGCAAGGAAAAGAGAATGTGAGACGGCATAATGCAGCCGATCAGTCCCTAAATACTCACCTGCTAAATGGATTATTTCCCGCTAATTTAATTGAACAGCGGTTAGAAAAACTCGATACCACCGTGCGGCGCTCCGTAGGAGAACAAGAAAGGCGGTTAGTAATTGCTGGATTTATTCTCCACGACTTTGAAAAATTCCCCGATGTCCCCAACGATTGTCGTAAGTTACCGCTAGAAAAGCACCGTCAAATTATTGATGAAAAAGTGCGACAGTTAGGACTAGATAGCTTCATCAATCCCGACGATCCAGATGCTTATCGAGAATACATTGACGATTTGCTCTGCCTTGCTTACAACGCTCAACGACGTTGGGATACTAACTGGAATTTTTCAGAATTTGGGTTAAATCCAGTTTTGCGCGATCGCACACTCCGCAGTCTCTCAGACTTAACCTGTTTAGCAGATTCCCTAGCATCTATTATCAAACATCCCCAAGATGCAGAAAATACCAGGCTAAACGAGTTAATCCACAGCCTCAGCGACGGGCAATTAAAATTCACTTATCACAGCATCGCCGAAAACAGAGGCGTACTTACCAACGTCGTCAATAACGCTTTAATGGAAGTGCATACGGCGCTCAATACCGACGCTTGCACCTATTATGAACCTTTGCTTTACCTACCAACAGGTGTAATTTACCTAGCACGATCGGATGCTCCTGCTATTTCAATTGCAGACTTGCCCGAACGGGTAGTTAGCAAGATTAAACAACTCTGCGCCGGACAATTGCAACGGCGACAAACTGGTTTTGGCAGAGATGGTAAAGGCATGAAATATGCCGAGTATTATAACCTGTTTTTTGATACGTCAGAGTTGATGCTAGTTGCTGTTGATGCTACTTTACGCATTCTCAAAATAGGAAAAAACTCTGTCGCCAAAAGTCGCAGCGATAATCTGATAAAATTTCAGCGTCAGGATGTTTTGTCTGCTGATTATAAATTCAATTTTGAGGACGATATTCGGATTGACCAGATTGCTGAACTTGGGGACTTAGTGAGTCGCAAGATTTGGGGAGAACAGGTTAATACCATCGAAACTGCACGCAAGAAAGACAAAAAACTACCCGCACTACCTCATCTAGATATTGTCGATGAAATTGCTAAGTTTTGGAACCTGTCCGACTATCTGCCAGCCCTGAGAGAAATTCAACGGATTAATGAACGCCTGAAAGAACTTAAGCTAAAAGGCAATACAGGTGGTGTTCCTTACGAATGGTACTATTTAGCTGCCAAATACCTAGAACATCACCCCGGAATTGAAGATGTGCGGGAGGTTTGCGAACAGGCGATCGCCCATATTTCCCAAATAATTAAACCCATTATTTCGCAGTACAAATTGCCCGACGGTTGGGATGATTTGCGGCTGTGGGTAACGCGGGTTGTCATGCTACCTGGAAAAGCACCATTTGTCCTGGCATCCGCGGACGTATTCTTAGATGAGTTGGAACGCTACCAACTCGCTAAAAAACAGGGTAGAGGAAGACAGTTAATCTGTTCTATTTCTCATTCAGCTTATACGGTGACAGAACAAATGGAATCAGCCGTTTTGTTCACCCCTCAAGTTTACACTAACAAACAAATGTTGGGAGGTTCTAACGCGAAACGCAATATTTCTAGTATTGCAGGAATTGAAATGATGCTGAGGCAAATTTTAATGAATCAAACTCAAGCTGTGGGCAAAAAATTTGAAGATGGTAAATATCGCTATCTCTATTTTTATCCTACTTATTACTTTACACCTGAGACTAATAAGTTTTTGCAACAAGCCTACAGTAGCATTGCTCAGACTCGCTTTGATACCAGCATTCGCAATCATTTTATCAGCAAGGATTTGCAAGCCGATTTTGGACGCGATCGCTACCAAAGTGTAGATAGTTTTTTGATTGATGAAAACATCGAACCAGGGAAAGACCGCACTTTTAAACTATCCTATCCCGAAGATCAACCGCTCACATTTTACTTCATGGCACTTCCCCCTGGCAGAGATTCAACTGATACGGAATCTTGGGTAATGCCAACTTGGTTAGCCTTTGCCTTTCCAATGATTCTGGATGTCAAAACGGTGGTTTCCGAGTCCCCAATTCCACCATTTAATGACGGTGCTGAGTTTGAGGAAAGCGTCTTTTTAGACAGTGCGCCACAAGCTTTTAGGGTGTTGACGAAGCGCGATCGCTTCCGTCTTGACTATATCTTAGAAGGATGGGAGGAAAACGGCAAAAAATACCCTGCACCTTTAAATGTTTTAACTGCTGCTTATGCTATTCATCTTGATGTTAATGCAAAACAAGGGAAGTCCGGTTATGACTCCAACTGGGGAAAATTAACTGAACTCGCCAAGGATTTTGAAACCAGCCCACTTTATGTATTTAGCTACCTAAATCAGTGGGTGCGTAAACAAGGAGTTGAAACCGCAAGGATTGAAAAAATTAAGCTTTATGCTTATCATTTTTACCCTTGCTTTGACTCCTATGCCCACTATAATCATGAAGAGGAACGATTGACTGTGACAACTGAATCAAGCTTAAATCACCCCCAACAACTTACGGAATTATATCGCAATTTTTACCGTGCAAATAAGCGATATAACCCCAAAGCAAATGCTGTTCTGAAACCGATTGATATTGCCTCTCAAACTATCCTTGAAGCTGATCCAAGCTTTCAGGGTGAATCTTTAGTTTTAGCCGTTGCTGCTGAAGTATCTAAACTCATGGATCGCGTTCATTCTTCTACTGCGGAAGGACGCTGGATTTTTAGCAAGCGGGAGGAAGAAAGACAGAAAGTTTTAGAGTTTGCTCGCTACTTTGTTGAGGAGGTGTTTGAGAAATCTTTTGCAGGCGATCGCGCTCGTTTAGCCGGTCGTCAAATCAATCTAATCCGCGACACTTGCGAATTTCTTTACCGCTTAAAAAATGACAAAGATAATCACGATAAAAATGACCAATCTCCCGACGATTCACAAGAGGAAGCTGACAATTAAAGCTGACGCTATTGTTTGACAAGCTACACGCAACTTGCACTACTAACATTTTCACTTAGGAGACAAATCATGCCTTTCTTGAAAACCCTTGATGCTAAATTCTTCCAGGCCAATATCCCTTACAAACCAATGGGGAAATATGCTCACTTGCTGACTGTACGAGTGACAGAATCTTATCCACTATTTCAGACAGATGGAGAACTGAATAAAGCGCGAGTTCGGGCCGGGATTAAAGACGAAAAGCCGATTAGCCGCCTCACCATGTTTAAACGCAAGCAATCTACACCAGAGCGATTAGTCGGTCGCGAATTGCTACGAAACTATGGCTTAATGACTGCTGAAGACTGCGAATATAATGTCAAGTTTGCCATGAATAACCCTGATTGCATTATCTACGGATTTGCGATCGGTGACTCCGGCTCAGAGAAGTCAAAAGTCGTAGTTGATACAGCATTTTCAATTACCGCTTTTGACGAATCTCACGAGACTTTTACCCTCAATGCTCCCTTTGAGAATGGCACAATGGCATCCAAAGGTGAAGCAGGTTCCAAAGCAGGCGAAGTCACCAGCCGCATTAATCAGCAAGATCACATTAAACCCCAGGTTTTCTTTCCTAGCATTGTGACATTAAAAGATCCCACAGAGGCGGGTTTCTTATATGTCTTTAACAACCTTCTCAGAACGCGGCATTATGGCGCTCAAACTACCCGCACAGGACGAGTCAGAAATGAGTTGATTGGGGTGGTATTTGCTGATGGTGAAATTACCAGTAACCTCCGCTGGACACAAGCAATTTACGACCAATTGCAAGCTGAAAATAAACTCAATTCCCGCGATCCACTCAATGAAAATGATGTGATTGTTGCGGCTAGTAGTGCTATCCAATCATTAATGTCTGAGGAATTTATTGTGCATACAGATTTTGTGGGCGCTAAGTTTACTGCTTTGTTAAATGAGGTCAAATCTCTGACAGGTAGTGAAGAGGGAATCAAAGGAATTTTACAGCAGGCTGACACGGAAGCTAAAGCCTACAATAAAAAACATATTAAGCAGAAATCTGAAGCTGATAAAGCTAAATCAGAAAAAGCTGCTAAGGGAGGATGACAGCAATGGCAATTATTCATCGTTGCCAAATCGAGTTGCACGATAGCCTTTATTTTGCAACTCGCGAGATAGGGAGACTCTATGAAACAGAGCCAGTAATTCACAATTACGCACTTTGTTACGCCCTCGGTTTGGTGGATAGCGAAATCTATTCTACCACCGTTTCTGAAGAACATTCCTATCGCTATTTCTGTCCAGAACAAATCCCTAAATACGAGCAGCATTTAACGCCACTCAACCAACAGGGTATTTATGTCACACCAGCAAGAGCACTATCCCATTCCTCTACTCTCAATACTTGGAAATATGCCAACAACAACTATCACGTTGAAATGGAAAAAACCCAGAAAAATATTCCCAGTTTTGGTAGAACTAAAGAGATTGCACCGGAAAGCAAATTCGAGTTTTTCATCATCTCAGAAAAGCCCCTAAAACTGGCTAAATGGATTCGTTTGGGAAAGTGGATGAGCAAAGCAGCAGTCGAAATTGTAGAACAGAAGGAAGTGAAACGCTCAACTTCTGAAGCTGACTTGATTTTTCCTTATCTACTCAATCCTTTAGATGTGATGTTTTCCCATCAAGTGATTAGCTACGATGTGGTTAATATGCCCCCAGTTAGTTTGATTCAAAATGTCAAAATTAACGGGCAATATTACGAGTTTGACAAACTCAAAATTCCAGCCTGTATGCAATATCGCTTTAAGGCTGATTAACTGAGTACAGGGTGCGTTAAAACGCACCCTCTAACTAACATATTCTCGGCAACCAATATGCCCCACAGCCTAGTCCTCAACCTCCTCCCCCAGGCCCCAATTCCCCCCGGATACCTAACCGGAAGACACCTGCACGCCCTATTCCTCACCCTCGTGAGC
>DMYK01000479.1:185-1909 GCA_003483675.1 Microcoleaceae cyanobacterium UBA11344 | reverse complement strand
TATTCAGCCAATTAACTCACCTTTGGCTCAATCTTAATCCCGATGATCCGTGGCACCTTGGCCCGGCGGATTTGCTGATTACGAATATCTTCGGCACTGCTCAATTAAATCAACCTTGGGCTAATGCTTGTACTTACTCTCAATTGTACCAGCAAGCTTCGGAAACTAATCGCTTAATTGCTTTTAGTTTTGCGACTCCTACTACTTTTAGGCAGGGTAAATTCGATTCGGTGATTCCTACTAGAGAATGCGTTTTTAATAGTCTCCTCAGTCGGTGGAATAAGTACAGCCCGATCGCAATTCCCGATCTTTCCTTCGATGCACTGTTTTCGACTTTTGTCAATATCAAGACAGAAAAATTGACTAACTATGAAACCAATTTTGTTGGGATGGTTGGGGAGGTTAGTTATCGGATTTTGGGAGATGCGGAGCCTTTAGTGATTAAGCAAATTAATGCTTTGGCTGATTTTGCTCTTTACTGCGGGGTTGGGAGGAAAACTCCGATGGGGATGGGAATGACTCGGCGGATTGTTGTTAATAAGAGTTAAACGGATTTTGAGGGCGGGCAAGATGCCGGATTTCCAGGGCGGGCAAGATGCCCACCCCACAATAACACTAAACTCTTGTGGAACGGATTTTGAGGGCGGGCAAGATGCCGGATTTCCAGGGCGGGCAAGATGCCCACCCCACAATAACACTAAACTCTTGTGGAACAGGCATCTTGCCTGTTGCTAATTCTCAATTACTAATCTCTTACAAACCCTTACAATCATGAACGATTCTGATTACATTTCGATCGCATCGCTTAACCAGTATTCCTACTGCGATCGCCACTGCTACAATGGTCTTTGGGATTATTGCAATGAATTGGGCGATCGAGAAATTTACCAGCCTTTGGCGGATGAATTGCAGTTTCAAAGGCAGCAAATTGAACCGCTGTTGAAGTTGAAGAATTGATAGCTGCGATCTAATTCTGTAGGGTGCGCTTCGGCGCACCTTATACTAAATCTGCGTTAAAAATTCCCGATGATTTCCTAATATTTTGTTCGATCAACTCAGCATAAAAGAGTCAAGCTCATCTACATTGTGAATAATCTTGGAATCAGGAACGCCATAAGCTTCAGCTAATTCGATACTAGCTTGCAATCTCAATTCAAGGTTTAAGTTAGAGTCAAAAGCTGCTTCCGCTAAGTTACCTAATCGTTCATAGGTAGCAACAAGATTAGCAACGGCTGCCTTATAAGCGCGGTCAATTTTAGCGAGGGACTGTTGATAATATTGTTCCACTTGTCGAGCAATATGAGTATCTTGTCCCAATAACTGCTTGCAGAAACCAGTCACAATTCGACCTGCGATCGCACCAATGACTGCGCCAACAACAGGAATCGGAATCAAAGCTTGTCCGATAGTAGCTCCAGCAGCAACAATGGCTGAATCAGCACAAGCAAATAAACTTAATTCAACGAATTGCTCGCGAGTAATTTCCCTTCGATTCAAACTGCCGACCAAGCTAGCAATTTCCATACCAGCACTAACAAAAGCACCAGCTAAAGGTGCAGACATTTGGGCAAAATTAGTTAACCGATAAATAGCCGTTGCCGATATACCACTAAGCGCAGATCCTTTTGCGGTATCAAGTCCAATTTCTTGCCAATCTTCGAGGGTTAGTTCGCCCTTAAAAACGTTTTTACCTTGCTTATACTTGGCGTAAAGCTTAGTAGCAA
>DMYK01000479.1:0-173 GCA_003483675.1 Microcoleaceae cyanobacterium UBA11344 | reverse complement strand
ACAGCAACGTGACCAAAATCAGCCAGAGTAGGTTGAGCGTCGTTGCGTATCCCATCCTTAATTTGTTTGTTTTCTTGCTTTAATTCATGCTCTTTGCGGTCTAGCGTATCGTCAACTTTGCCTATTTGCACATCTTCATAGTTAGACGAGCCAGCTTGAACAGTCTGACTGAA
>DMYK01000138.1:12579-14824 GCA_003483675.1 Microcoleaceae cyanobacterium UBA11344 | reverse complement strand
TTTGATGGCAGTCAGGAGGTGCGAGATTCGTTAATTGGAGCGACTGTTATTGGCATTGTGGTGTTTTCACCAATTTTTACTTTGCCCGGTGTAGAAGGTCGCATTTTTACGCCGATGGGGATTACTTATCTGGTAGTTGTGGTGATTTCTAGTCTGGAATCGCTGTTAATATCTCCGGCACTTTGCGCTATTTTGTTGCCTAACAAAAAGATGAGTGCTGAAGAACCTTGGTTGCCGAGACTCTGCAAAAAGATATATCACTTTTTTATAGAATTGTCAATGCGCTATTCGGCGATTATTTTAACTTTAGCTGCTGCGAGTATGGTGGCAGCATTAATTATTTTGCCATCTTTTGGACGGGTGTTTTTGCCGGAGTTTCAGGAGCAAACTTTGGTGAATACTATTCTACTTTATCCGGGCGTGTCTTTGGAAACGACCAATAGCGCGGCTTTTGCGATCGAAGATGCACTTAAGCATGATACCAGGTTTGGATACGTGCAAGTGCGATCGGGCAGAGCTCCGGGTGATGCTGATGCTGCGGGTGTCAATTTGGCTCACATTGATATCGGTTTGAGCGAGGAGGGCATGAAAAATCGGCCGAAAACTTTGGAATCGCTGCGACAGGAATTTGCTAAATTACCAGGAGTTGCACCAAATATCGGCGGTTTTATTTCTCACAGGATGGATGAGGTTTTATCCGGTGTCAGGAGTCAAATTGCTGTCAAAATCTTTGGCCCAGATTTGAATCAGCTTCGCACCATCGGCGCGCAAGTTGAAGCGCAAATGAAAACAGTTGAAGGAATTGTGGATTTGCAACTGGAACCACAAGTACCGGTGCAGCAAATTCAAATTAAATTCAACCGTCAAGCTGCGGGGAGATATGGTTTGAAAATCGGAGAACTTTCAGACATCATAGAGACAGCTTTAAACGGCAAAGTTGTGTCTCAAGTGTTGGAAGTACAGCAAACTTTTGATTTAGTTGTGTGGTTGCAGCCTGAAGCGCGAAATAACTTGGAAACTATTCAAAACTTATTGGTTGATACCCCCCCTCTTTCCCCCCCTTATAAAGGGGGGGATGAAACCCCTCTTTCCCCCCCTTATAAAGGGGGGGATGAAAGGGGGGGTAAAATTCCCCTCGCCCAAGTTGCTACTGTAAAATACGGTACGGGCCCAAATACGATTAACCGCGAGAATGTTTCGCGGTTGATTGTGGCGGCGGCTAATGCTAAAGGTCGAGATTTGCGATCGGTTGTGAATGAAATTCAAGCTAAAGTTAAACGAGAAGTACAGTTGCCTTTTGGCTATTTCATCCAGTACGGCGGTCAATTTGAAGCCGAGCAAAGGGCTTCGCAAAATATTATGGTATTTAGTGCGATCGCCTTTTTGGTCATTACAGTATTAATGTACCTTTCCGTCAAGTCAATTCCTTCAACTGCTATGATTATGATTAATTTGCCGATCGGATTAGTGGGAGGAGTAATTTCTGTAGCTTTGACTGGCGGCATAATCTCTGTAGCTTCTTTAGTTGGATTTGTCACTTTATTTGGCGTTGCTACCCGCAACGGCTTGTTATTAGTAGACAACTACAACACTAAATTTTCCGAAGGAATGCCTTTTAAAGAAGCAATTATCAAAGGCTCGATGGAACGGCTCAATGCTATTTTGATGACAGCTTCAACTTCAGCTTTAGGTTTAGCACCTTTAGTCTTAGAAGGGGGTCCTGGCAAAGAAATCCTCCAACCGCTGTCCGTAGTAGTTTTAGGAGGATTGTTTACCTCTACAGCACTAACGCTGTTAGTTTTGCCAGCTTTGTATGCTCAATTTGGCAATTTTTTAGTGACTCAACAAGCTCAGCCAGTTATTGAAGACGGAAAAGTATTTAAAGTGTGATATTTTATAATTCAAGACTTACACATGGGTAGTCAGAAACCGGGTTTTTTTACAAAAATTCTTCGTTGTAGCCGACTGTTTGAGTAAAAAACCCGGTTTCTTTGGTCTGATGTGTAATATCGTTTCCGGTTGTATCGGAATGATTTAACCACAGAGGCCACAGAGAACGCAGAGGGAGATCGGAGAAATGAATAATTCCGATGCTATCGGAAGTGATATCAGTCCTGTAATTATTGTCAGCAAGGAGTCAAACAAATGAAATCGCTCAAGTCCAATTTAATGATTCTAGCCAGTGTCGGATTGCTGTTTTTGGGAGCTTGCAGTAAAGGCGACCAAGCAAGCGATCCAAATAGCA
>DMYK01000138.1:6149-12556 GCA_003483675.1 Microcoleaceae cyanobacterium UBA11344 | reverse complement strand
CCCAGGCGCAGCGGATAAAACGGTCAATTCTAAAGCATCTAAAGGGGGTCAAGTTGTAGAATCGGGAGCTTATCACTTAGAGTTTTTAGCTGCAAAAGAAGCTACGGGAACTCATTTAGATTTTTATTTACAAAAAGGTGACAAACGCGAACCAGTCCCCAACGCAAAAGTGACGGCACAAGTGCAGTTGCCGAATGGAAAACAGCAAACCCTAGCCCTCAAATATGATGCTGATGGCAAACATTACGCCGTGGTATTTCCCGGTCAAGAGGCAGGACAATATCCAGTGAAGGTGACTGCGGATATTAACGGAGAAAAAGTGAACGGTCGTTTTACTTTTAATCAATAGATAGCAGAAAATACCCTCGATACCGTAGGAAGGTTTTTTTACCNNAGAAAATACCCTACCGTAGGAAGTTTTTTTTACCGCAGATAAATGCAGAATGAAATTCTATCAGCGTTAATCTGTGTTCATCGGCTGATATCTGCGGTAAAAAAATCCCAATCTAACTAATTTGCTGTAATCAGCATATCAATTGTAAATTAGATTTATGAGAGTTTTGCTAGTTGAAGATGAGCCAGATTTAGGGAAAGCGATCGATCGCACTTTGAAGCAAGAAAAATATATAGTTGACTGGGCCCAGGATGGCAATGAAGCTTGGGAATACTTAGAAAGTCATTGGACTCAATACAATCTGGCGATTTTTGACTGGTTGCTACCAGGATTGTCTGGCTTAGAACTGCTGCGGAGATTGCGTGCTAAAAATAGCGCATTGCCAGTCTTGATGCTAACAGCAAAAGACCGAATGGAAGATAAAGTTGCGGGACTAGATGCGGGGGCTGACGATTATTTAGTCAAGCCGTTTGGGATGGCGGAACTGTTAGCAAGATTGCGGGCTTTGCAAAGGCGATCGCCCCAAATTCAACCGCAAAAGCTACAGGTAGGAAATCTGGTTTTGGACTGCGGAAATCGAACTGTTTGCCATCTCGATCGCAGTGGCAAAAATCAGAGTATTTTCCTGACAAATAAAGAGTTTCAACTGCTAGAATACTTTATGAAACATCCGAACCAAATTGTCACCACTGACCAAATTCGGAATCAGCTATGGGAGGCTAGTGCAGATACCTTTAGCAATGTGGTAGCAGCTCAAGTGCGCTTGCTGCGGCGCAAGCTGGAGTCATTTGGCGGCGCGAATTTAATTGAAACTGTACATGGCGTAGGATACCGGATGAAAAATTAAATTAGGGCGGGCAAGATGCCCAAACCCTACTCCCCACAAGAAAATTAAATTTTTGTGGAACAGGCATCTTGCCTGTTCTTAAGAATTGCCCAAAATGCAAGATACTCGGCGGTTGAAACCGCGTCTACACAAACAAAGTCCGCCTGCGCGGACTAAGAAAAGAATACTTCTTGTCCCCCCCTTGTTAAGGGGGGTTAGGGGGGATCTCCGGGTCAATTGTCGTTATGAAAAATGAATCAAAATAAACTATTTAACCGGACTCGCTGGCAATTAGCCATTTCCTATGCGGCTGTAATGGGTTTAATTTTAAGCTTATTAGGAATTGGCGTATATAAGGCGATCGCCCACGCTCACTGGGTAGCCATAGATCGGGAATTAGAATCGGTAGCAGGGACGCTACACGACAGCCTAGAACTCAAGTTGCAGCAGCCCGGACGCCTGGAACCCATCGTAAATGAACTTTTGCCAAACCTCCGCGTAATTGGAGTTAACGGCATTAAAGAACAGTTGCCAAACCGCCATATTTTAAGCGCTATCAACCAAGGCTATTATTATATTCGTTTATTTGATTATTCCGGGAAATTGATTGCTACAGCGGGTGCTTATCCAGCAGAATTCCCGTCAGCATTCAACTCCAAACAGTGGCAAATAATAACTGATACCAAAGGCAATCTTTATCACCAAATTTCTGTATCGCTACACACCAAAACACAGCAAAATTGGGGGTATTTTCAAGTTGGGCGGAGCTTGCAAGATTTCAATGATTATCTCAGTACAGTTAAAATTATTTTGAAATTAGGATTGCCGACAGCATTGATTTTGATCGGTTTTTCTAGTTGGTTATTGGCAGGATTGGCAATGAAACCGATTTATGCTTCCTACCGACAAATTCAACAGTTTACAGCGGATGCAGCTCACGAATTGCGGACGCCTTTAGCGGCTTCCCAGGCGACAGTAGAATCGGCGCTGTTGATGCCTCAATTGGACGAAAAAGAGGCGCGGGAAATTTTGCGGACGATCGATCGCCAAAACCGTCGATTGACTCAGTTAGTTGCCGATTTGCTCTTGCTGGCGCGCATGGATAATCAACCGATCGCCGATCGCCGTCAATTGTGTTGTTTGAATGACCTTGTTAGCGATTTAGTCGAGGAATTAGCCGCAATGGCGATCGCCTCTGAGGTAGCGCTAACATCGGAATTGCGGGTGCAGCTATTAAATGTTGTCGGCGATTCCGACCAACTTTATCGCCTAGTTGCTAATTTAATTGTTAATGCTATTCAATACACTCCGGCGGGCGGAAAAGTAACAGTTATTTTAGATTGCAGTCACATTGAGGCTATAATTCAGGTTCAAGATACCGGTCTTGGGATTGCGGCGATCGAACAAGGGCGAATTTTCGATCGCTTCTACCGAGTAAATAGCGATCGCTCGCGCCATACCGGCGGTTCGGGACTGGGATTGGCGATCGCCCAAACCATAGCCCGCGCGCACCACGGTAGCCTCAGCACCCGCAGCGAATTGGGCTGTGGCAGCACCTTTATCCTGCGATTGCCTTTGTGAGTTATCATGTGAGGAAAACCGAATCAGTTATTTCGGGTAATCCCTTCGGCAAAAGGTAGCGCGATCGCCCAAAATCAATAAATAGTCATTAGTCAACTCACCGTTCATTTCCGACAAATACCTAGCGAAAAATTATGACAGTTTTAGAACAGGGAACAATCACAATCCATACCGATAATATTTTCCCGATTATCAAGAAGTCGCTATACACCGACCACGAAGTCTTCTTGCGGGAACTAATTTCCAACGCTGTCGATGCCATTTCTAAACTCAAAATGGTTGCTCGATCGGGCGAATACAACGGCGACATTGGCGAACCACAAATCAACATTGCGATCGACAAAGAAAACAAAACACTCTCAATTACCGACAACGGCATCGGCATGACAGCCGACGAGGTAAAAAAATACATCAATCAAGTCGCTTTCTCCAGCGCCGAAGAATTTATTCAAAAATATCAAGGCAGCGGCGACGACGCAATTATCGGTAACTTCGGCCTCGGTTTCTACTCTTCTTTCATGGTGGCTCAGAAAGTAGATATAGACACCCTTTCTTACCAAGAAGACGCGCAAGCTGTACACTGGTCTTGCGACGGTTCTCCCGCTTTTGAACTATCAGAATCTACCCGCACAGAACGCGGCACTACGATTACCATCACTCTCCTAGACGAAGAACAAGAATATCTAGAACCCAGTCGCATTAAGCAGTTAATCAAAACTTACTGCGATTTCATGCCAGTTCCCATCAAATTTGAGGGTGAAGAACTCAACAAGCACAAGGCAATTTGGCGGGAATCAGCCAGCAATTTGCAAAAAGAAGATTACTTAGAACTGTACCGCTACCTTTACCCGTTCCAAGATGAGCCGCTGCTGTGGGTACACCTGAATACAGATTATCCTTTCATTGTCAACGGCATTCTTTTCTTTCCCAAACTGCGGCCGGATGTCGATGTTACCAAAGGCAATATTAAGCTATTCTGCAATCAGGTTTTTGTCAGCGATCACTGCGAAGAAATTATTCCTAAATTCTTGATGCCGCTGCGGGGCGTGATTGACAGTACCGACATTCCCCTGAACGTGTCTCGCAGTTCGTTGCAAAGCAATCGCACGGTGCGGAAAATAGCTGATTATATTGCGAAAAAAGTGGGCGATCGGCTCAAAGAACTTTACCGGGATGATCGGGATGAGTACATCCGTTGCTGGCAAGATATCGGCACTTTTGTCAAGTTTGGAGCTCTCAACGATGACAAGTTTAAAAAGCAAATAGAAGATCTCTTAATCTATCGCAGCACCTACGAACCAACAGCGGCAAAGCCAGCAACCGAAACACCAGAAGTTCAGGTTCAAGCTGAGGCAGGAGATTTGTGGCAAGATGTCAATCCGAAGTCGGAAACTGCTACTTCAACGCAGCCTTACACGACGCTAAAAGAGTATTTGGAACGGAATCAAAAACATCACGAAAATCGCGTGTTTTATTGTACAGAACCGGCATCTCAAGCAACTTATGTCGCACTGCACAAAAGCCAAGGTTTAGAAGTGCTGTTTATGGATTCTTTCATCGACACGCACTTTATTAGTTTCCTAGAACGAGAACACCAAGAAGTCAAATTCTCGCGAGTTGATTCCGACATCGACGACACGCTAATTGACAAAGAGAAAGAAGCGGAAATTGTCGATCCGACTACGAATAAAACTCGCAGCGAACAAGTTAAAGAATTGTTCCAAAAAGCTCTTAATAAGCCAAAAGTGAAGATCCGCACTGAAGCTTTGAAGTCAGATTCTCCAGAGGCGGCACCACCTGCGATCGTCCTTTTGCCGGAAGATTTGCGCCGGATGCGGGATATGATGGCTCTGGTACAGCAGCAAGCGGCCGAATTCCCCGAAGAACACGTTTTGCTGGTGAATACGGCTCACCCTCTGATTCAAAATTTGGCTAATTTGAGTCAGGGTTCGATTATTCAAGGCGGCGGCGAGTCTCCGTCGGCGGAGTTGGCGAGTATGATTTGTCACCACGTTTACGACTTAGCCCTGATGGCTCAGAAGGGTTTCGATGCTGAGGGGATGAAGGAGTTTGTCGAGCGATCGAATCAAGTCTTGACAAAATTGACTGAACGTGCTATGTAATTAACCCCCCAACCCCCCCCTTGAATCAGGGGGGGAGCCAGAGTTGATTTCCCTTGCTAAAGGGATAACTAAAGCCTTCTTCTTTACATCCGTTAAATCCGTGGAGCGAATCCGTTGCCGAACTTCCTTCGGCTATAATGAAAGGCTGCACGCAAAAAACGGTAATCTGGAGGGCAATATGTCACGGAAATGTCAGCTAACGGGAAAGAAGGCGAATAACGGTTTTGCAGTTTCTCACTCGCACCACCGCACTCACAAGTTGCAAGAAGCAAATTTACAGTGGAAGCGGATTTGGTGGCCGCAGGAAAAACGCTGGGTAAGATTGCACCTTTCTACAAAGGCAATTAAAACCTTGCAACACAAGGGTTTGGAAATTATGGCTAAGGAAGCTGGAATTAACCTTTACAAGATGTAAGAAACTTCTCGCTGAAGCAAAGGACTAAAGTCCTTATTACAAACCTTTTTTTAGGTTCGTAGTCAGGACTTTAGTCCTTGCTCTATATCCACTTTCTACATTGTAGTAAATAAGTATTCATAAAGCGTAAACGATCGCAGCAGCTAGTTTTACTAAATATTGCCAATTTGTAGATTGAGCGAATCGCAGAAACTGATTATTGTTCTGGTTCATACTGAGTTTTATAATCTGGACTTACGCTGCATTCCTTCTATTTTTACACTATCTGTAGTAGTAAGGTGCGCAGTGCGCACCCTACAAGTAAAGTCTGTGCGTAAGTCCTCTACATCCTAACACGAAAGGACTTCAGNNCTTACTACGAACCTTAAATCCGATGAAAATATCTCATTTGATAGCTGCATCAATCCACTGTTTTAAGGTAGAATTTACTTCTTCAATGAGAATTTCTTGTGATTTGTGAGTGGCTCTTTCCACGACTTCGACCTTACCAGATTTCAAGGAACGGCCGGGAACAATACGATAGGGAATGCCAATTAAATCGGCATCTTTGAATTTAACTCCTGCACGTTCATCGCGGTCATCTAACAAAGTTTCAATGCCAGATTGATTGAGTTCTGCGTAGAGTTTTTCGGCGACTTCTACTTGTTGGGCATCGGAAATATTGGGGATGCTAATGATGACATGATAAGGCGCGATCGCCACTGGCCAAATTATCCCATCTTTGTCGTAGGATTGTTCTACAGCCGATTGAGCTAAGCGCGATACGCCGACGCCGTAGCAACCCATAACTAAGGGCATTTCTTCGCCTTGTTCGTTGGTGTAGGTAGCGCCCATTGCTTGGGAGTATTTTGTGCCTAGTTGGAAGATGTGACCGACTTCAATTCCTCTGGCGGTTTGCAGTGTTTGTTCGGGATTGTGAACAGCCCGATCGCCCTTTTTGGCCTTCCTGACATCTACTGCTAAACTCGGTAGGGGAAATTCTTTGTCCCAATTGGCTCCCACAACGTGATATCCTGATTCGTTAGAGCCAGTGACAAAGTTTGTGAGGTCAACTGCGGTGCGATCGAC
>DMYK01000138.1:5393-6040 GCA_003483675.1 Microcoleaceae cyanobacterium UBA11344 | reverse complement strand
AGGATTGTTTTCGCTTGATAATTTCCAGCTAATTTGGTTAATTCATTCAGCAACTTGACCTGATTGACATCTTGATCACCGCGAATGCTGACCAATACCAGCACTGTGATTCCGCTGTCATAAACGGCCTGATAAAGCACATTCTTAACAACTTGAGTAGGAGAACACTTGAGAAATTTGCAGAGTTTTTCAATGGTGTCAGTTCCCGGTGTTTCCCGCTTTTCAAAAGTTGCAAATGGCGAGGTTTCAGTATCAGCAGGTATTGAGACAGCCTTTTCCACATTAGCAGCATACAGACCATCTTCAGTGTAGAGAACTTCATCTTCTCCCGCTTCAGCTAATACCATAAACTCTTGGGAACCAGAACCGCCAATTGCTCCAGAATCAGCATCTACTGCTCGGAATTGCAAACCCGATCGGCGTAGCATATTTCTGTAAGCTTGATCCATATCCTGATAAGTTTTTTTCAGGCTTGCTTCGTTTGTGTGGAAAGAATAGCCATCTTTCATAATGAATTCCCGACCGCGCATCAAGCCAAAACGGGGGCGAATTTCATCACGAAATTTAGTTTGAATTTGATACAAATGTATAGGCAATTGCCGATAAGAACGAATCATATCTTTAGCAATTGTAGTAATTACTTCTTC
>DMYK01000138.1:4741-5283 GCA_003483675.1 Microcoleaceae cyanobacterium UBA11344 | reverse complement strand
TGAGCGCCGGTAGCGTCCATTTCTTCCCGCACAATTTGGGAGACTTTTTTGAGGACACGCCACATTAAGGGCAGATAAGCGTAAATCCCGCTACCGATGCGGCGGATGTATCCAGCACGGAGTAATAGTTTGTGGCTGGGAATTTCTGCTTCTGCTGGGTCTTCCCGCAGGGTGACGAAAAGCATTTGAGAGATTCGCATGGCTGATTTCCTTTAATGACTGAATGATTATGATATCAGATTAGTCAGGTTTGTGCTGCAACAATTGTTGTCGAAACTTTCAGAAATGTCTTGTGACAACTGCGCCTATCTATTTTTGCGATCGGCTAATATTAGAACTAGAGGTCAATTATTCAATTCTCCCATCTAAAATCAAAAATCAAAAATCAAAAATCAAAAATCCCATGACTAGATTCATTCACGACCAATTTGCCAAACAGTATCTGAAAGAACTATTAACCCCTTTCGGCAATGTAGAAACCAGCCGCGACATTGCTGGAGAAGTGAGGCAGCTTGACGTTTTATTTTCCCCGAAACCGGAGC
>DMYK01000138.1:4177-4650 GCA_003483675.1 Microcoleaceae cyanobacterium UBA11344 | reverse complement strand
TTTGACCTCCACGCCGAATTTGAACGCATCGCAGCTAGAGAAAATACCCGGATTGTAGAGGCCGACTTGCCCCTACTCTGGATACTGTCGCCGACTGTTTCCGATCCGCTGCTAGCTGGATTTGGAGCGATTCCCGAACCGGAAAATTGGGTAAGTGGAGTTTATTTTATGGGTGCATCTCTGAAAGCAGCGATTATTGCCATTCACCAACTCCCCTGCACTCCAGAAACGCTGTGGCTGAGAGTTTTAGGGAAGGGAAACGTGCAGAAGCGAGCTGTTGCCGAATTGAGAGAGTTACCCTCAGATCATGTCTTTCGGTTGAATGCGTTAGAATTGTTGTACAACTTGCGAACGATTTTAGAAGTTCGCCAAGACATAGATCGAGAAGATCGGGAGTTAATTATGGAACTGTCACCCCTCTACTTGCAACGGCTGGAAGATGCAACTCAGCGAGGTATCCAGCAAGGTATCCA
>DMYK01000138.1:1597-4097 GCA_003483675.1 Microcoleaceae cyanobacterium UBA11344 | reverse complement strand
TCGATCGCACGCGAATGATTATGCAGCTCGATCGCTCGGAATTACTAGCTCGTTTTGACGCTCAAAATCAAACGGAATCTTAACTCGGTAGCGCACTCTACTATATGTAGGGTGCGCCGAATCGCACTTTACTATTATAGATCAAGCGTAAAATGCGATCGCCCGATTTGATGATTATCGGTTCTCCCAGATGCCGCACAACTTCTCTCTCTCAGATAACTCCGCGATATAAATCGCTTCTTGTCATACAAAATCCACTCCAAGCAGACTAATTTAGAGGCAGCTTAGGGCGGGTTTACAAATACCTTAAATATGAAGTTATAGATATTAGTAAACCCGCCCTACAGAGCTTGTGGTTAATTATGCAGACATCCGCGTTAATCCGCGTTAATCCGCTTTAATCTGCGGTTAAAAACCTCAAAATCTACTTACTAGCATAACCCGTACTTACCAAAAACTCCCGCAACTTACCCAAAAATTGAGTGCGATCGCGCCCTTGATAAACCCTCTCCAACAACTGCCAACTTTCCACCNNNNGCCGCAAACACCCCTTTCACCTCCTTTTCTTCACTTAAACGCTTGTTAGATTCCAGCCAAAGTTCACAGGAATTCGTATATACTTCCACCGGATACTGCTTCGTAACATCCTGCATTTTACCTTGACGGTACTGCCAGATTTGCAGCGGCAACCGCGCATCAGCATAACTCGTAAAAGCCTCCGCAAATCGCCCATCCTGACTCTTGAATTCCGGGAGATCATTTTTGCCAAGATCGACAATTTCGTAGCTCACATTGCCCCAGAAGTGCTTGATATGAGTGTATTTCTTAGACCCAGAGTCATAGCGATAAATAAACGAATAATTGCAGCAGTTAGAGCCGCTCTTTGTTGACACCAACTCTGCCAGCACTTCCGGTTCCTTGTCCCCATCCAAATCCCGGACTCCCAGCGATAAAAAACGTCCTTCTGATATTTCATCGCTGGGTTTTTTGTCCTGGTTGTCTACTAGAGAACGAGTGGGAATTAGCACAGGTTCTTCCAACAAACTTTGACCGTCGCGGATAATTTTGATGCGGAAATTTTTACCGTTTTCCTCTTCCTTCACGAAAGAAAATTCCGCCCGAACTTTGCCAGATTCAGAGATTTCTGTGGCGATCGGCGGCCCGATATTTGGCGCAACTTGCGCGATATATTGGGAAGGAACTAAGGCAGTTTGTCCCGGTTTGGCAATTGCTTGACACAGGAAAGTTGCTACTTCTGCCCGACTCGCAATGCGAGTAGGTTCTAGTTGTTTGACTGCGGGATAATTGACCACAAGTTGTTTTTCGGCGGCGGCGGCGATCGCATTTCTGGCAAGTTCGGGAATTTCCCGCGCATCTTCAAAAGTCGCATCCAAAATCTCAGTCGCCGGCCCCCCAGGCGAATACTTCAATCCGCTACTCAAAGCCACCAAAACTTGCCAGCGGGGAATATTCAAAGTCGGGTTAAAGATACTACCGCTGTAACCAGACATAAAACCCGTTTGATAAGCTTCTTTAATCGCTTTTAAACCCCAGTAATTCGTAGGAATATCTACAAAATTAATCGGATTGCGGACTGTTTTCGCATCGGGAAAAGCCTTGCGAAGCATCGCCGCAAATTCAGCGCGACTGACTGGTCGATTCGGCCGAAAAGTGCCGTCTTCGTAGTAGCCGGTGATGATTTGTTTCTCTGCCAAATCTTCAATACAAGCTTGGGCCCAATGGTCTTTAACATCCTTAAATGTAGCTTCAGCAAATGCCGGCGCTGCATGAGGGCCCAGGAACAGCAAATTTCCGATGATTATCCCCAAAACTACCACGAAAGCAATTAGAGCTTGACTTTTGTGCGATCGAACCATACAGCATCCTCCTTTGTCACCACATTTGCGATCGAAACTTACGCAAGGTTTACATAATATCAAATATTCTAGCCTGATTTAGCGATCGTTTAGAATCTAAAGTCATCGCTGGAAGTAGGCAAAAGCTCGATCGCCCATCCTGTACTCAAAAAACCAATAGATGCAATAAACAGTGTTTTTTTCATAAAGTTATTCCGAAACGAGTTAATTTTTGACCTGTTGCCAAAGTTGCTCTATGCTAACAAAATTGTAACCTTTATCCAGAAGCAAGGGAATAATTTTTGCAGCCGCAGCCGCCACATCTTCGCCGCCACAATAACCGTCATGCAGTACAATAATTGAACCATTTACAGTTTGCTGCACCACGCGGCTAACAACTGTCGAAACCCCCGGACGCACCCAATCTTCCGGGACAACACTCCACATCACAGGGCGATATTCCCACTGTTTTAATAACTGGAGTGTTTGAGGCGTAAAAAAGCCGTTGGGAGGCCGCACATCGCGGATTAATTTTGGCTCTAAATCACAAGCTTTGGAAATTGCTTTTTGTGTGTCTTCTAAACTTTGCTTTAATTCCTGCGGTTTGAGTTTGGGAAATGATATATGCTGGTAGCCGTGGAGGC
>DMYK01000138.1:0-1527 GCA_003483675.1 Microcoleaceae cyanobacterium UBA11344 | reverse complement strand
TATCTAAAACTTTTAACAGTTCAAGAGTATGCCGATTGTGTGGGCCGTCGTCAAAAGTTAGGGCAATTTCTCGACGGTTGACATCTCCCGTCCACAGACATCTGGGAAAAGCCGATTTGAGAATCGGGTGGATAATTGGAAATAAAGGTGCTAACTGCATTAATTAACTTTGGTAAGTTGAGTTACAAGATAATTTAGTATTACACAAAGTTGCCTTGTCAAGTAGAATCTATTTGAACTGAGATATTTTTTGTGGGGTGTCCTGCCCGCCATTAAAAAGCTTATTAGAAATGGTATAATATCTCAGTTTAAAACACAATCAGCGAGAAAAAAATTGTCCGATCGAATTCTCAAAATTATAGTCATAGGCGGCGGTGCTGCGGGTTTTTTTAGTGCAATTACCTGTGCTCAAACATACCCGCAGGCCCGCGTTACTTTACTAGAAGCTGGCCGCCTACTTCTGGCAAAAGTTCGCATCTCAGGCGGCGGGCGCTGTAACGCAACTCACGCTTGTTTTGACCCCGCTATTTTAGTGCAGAATTACCCCAGAGGAGGGAAAGCTCTGCGCGGTGCATTTACTCGGTTTCAACCCCGCGATACTGTCGAATGGTTTGCCAGTCATTCTGTTACATTGAAAACAGAAGCAGATGGGCGAATGTTTCCGGTGACCGACGATTCCGCGACAATTGTTAACTGTTTGATCCGGGCCGCTGAGGATGCTGGTGTGAATATTCGCACTGGTGATGCGGTAGTTTCAGTCAATAAATTAACATTGGAGGATTGGCACGGGGGCAGAGCCATCACGAAGGAACCGGGGTTTGAAATTGAGTTGAAATCGGGGGAGAGATTAAAGTGCGATCGCCTAATTCTTGCTACTGGTAGCAATCCCTCTGGTTTCAAGTGGGCAAAACATTTAGGTCACACCATCGAATCGCCGGTGCCTTCTCTATTTACGTTTAACATTTCCGATCGCAGAATCGAAGATTTAGCCGGAGTTTCTGTTGCTAATGCTAAGGTAAAATTGCCAGAGGCAAAATTAGAACAAAGCGGGCCTTTATTAATTACTCACTGGGGTTTGAGTGGGCCTGCTGTACTCAAACTTTCGGCTTGGGGTGCGAGATTTTTGCACGATCGCCATTATCAAACATCTTTATTAATCAATTGGCTTCCCCAGTACAATCCAGAAGTTTTGCGCCAGCAATTGCTAGGGGTTAAGTCGCAGTTGTCGCAGCGATTGGTCGTCTCTAGTTGTCCGTTTCCGATTCCGCGCCGCCTGTGGGAACGTTTGACAAGTGCGATCGGCATTGACGAGCCAAAACGCTGGGCCGACATCCCTAATAAAACCCTCGATCGACTCCTCCAAGAGCTCGTCCAAGGCGAATATCAGATCGCAGGAAAAGGCGCATTTAAGGAAGAATTCGTCACCTGCGGCGGCGTTAACTTAAAAGAAGTCGATTTCAAAACAATGGAAAGTCGCCGCTGTCCCGGACTTTACTTTGCTGGCGAAATTTTGGATATCGACGGTGT
>DMYK01000303.1:957-7267 GCA_003483675.1 Microcoleaceae cyanobacterium UBA11344 | reverse complement strand
ATTTGTAGCAATTAAAAAATTGTCGGAATATCAGAAACCGGAAATAATCGAAACTGTACTGCCGCAATTGTCTGACAAGTTAGCTGTGATTTACAGTCGTCTCAAAGTCGATCGCATTTTATCACGGTTACAGGTGGTTGGAGGCGATCGCAAAATGTCGATCGCGATTTACGATCACGGACTGCATTTTATTGGTGGCGGACAAAAATACGTGGCTACGATGGC
The DNA here is from genome assembly GCA_003483675.1 of Microcoleaceae cyanobacterium UBA11344. Lineage (GTDB taxonomy): Bacteria > Cyanobacteriota > Cyanobacteriia > Cyanobacteriales > Microcoleaceae > Microcoleus. The sequence goes on along the minus strand of DMYK01000303.1, from coordinate 7,042 downwards.
TTCGCTGCTGCAAAATCAATTTGACATCACTTTTATTACCAACAAACCAGTTGCGATTTCCGACTTAGAATCCTGGTATGGTTTGAACCTTTCAGAATGCAAAATCAAAATTATTCCCTTGCAGTTTTACGAAAAACGCGGAATGCAGTGTATTGATTCGAGCATAATTACGGATGACTTGGAAAATCCCTTTGATGAAATTGCCAGAGAAAGCAAAAGTTACGATATTTTTGTCAACGCTAATCAACTGGAAAAAGTTAAACCGCTGTCGCCGATTTCAGTATTTTTCTGCCACTTTCCCAATACCTTTCGCAACCGCCACTTTGCCGTTGATGACTATACTTTCATTATTGCAAACAGTCAATTTACTGTCAAGTGGTTGGACAAACGCTGGAACCTAAAACCCACTTTTTTACTGTATCCGCCCGTGGAAATGGAGACAGTTAAAGTCCCAAAAGAAAACATAATTTTAGCTGTGGGACAGTTGGAAGCTGGGGGAACGAAAAAGCAAATTGAATTGATTAAAGCTTTCCGCAGTTTGCGAGGGGATTATCCAGAACAAATGCAAGGATGGCGGCTGGTTTTAGTGGGAAGTAGCATTCCTCGAAATCCTTATTTAAAAACAGTTCAGAATCTATTAAAGCAAGGTTCGGGTGCGATCGAACTAAAAGTCAATGCTGACTTAGAAGAGGTAAAATCGCTTTATGCTAAAGCCAGTATATTTTGGCACGCCTGCGGTTTGGGAGAAGTAAATCCTCAAAGATTTGAACATTTCGGGATGGCGACTGTAGAAGCAATGCAAAACCGTTGTGCTCCGATTGTTTTCAACGGTGGTGGCCAAGTGGAAATTGTCGAAAATAGGCGATCGGGTTTTTTATTCAATAGCGTTGAGGAACTGTGTCACCATTCACATCAGCTAATTGTTAATCCCGATTTGCTAGCAGAAATTCAAGCTGTCGCTTATCAGCGCAGTCAGTATTTTAGAATGGCACATTTTGAGGAAAAAGTCAAGCATTTTTTTGAGATTATTCACAAAGAATATGCGACAATTCGTCTGCCAAATCCAGCGGATGTAGCTCAAATAGTCGATCTTAATCGCGAGGGATAAATTGCGTAAATATAGATAAATTGTGTTCGAGGGAATCATGTCTAATTCACTGTTAATTAACTTGTCATTCTTAACTCCTGAACCAACGGGAATCGGGACTTATGCAGCAAATATTTTCCCCGAACTTCAACAGCTAGAACCAACATTACTTACTTCCCAGCAGATTGATGATTATACTTGCTATCAAATACCCGAAAATCTCACACCAGATCGAGGAACAAAAGGACAAATTAACAGACTGCGGTGGACTCAGTTTAATCTGCCTAAAATTTACAATAAATTGGATTCAAACCTGATTTTTTCTCCAATTCCAGAAGCACCTTTGTATTCCGGCTGCCGCTACATCGTCACAGTTCACGATTTAATTCCTTTACGATTTTTCAAACGGTTTTCTCGCTTAAGAGCTTATTTTCGATACTATATACCGCAGGTTTTGCGACAAGCAGAACACATTATTTGCGATTCTCAAGCAACCGCTGAGGATGTTGCTAACTTTTTTCAGATTCCCGCTAAGAAAATGACGGCAATTCCCCTAGCTTGTGATAGTATTAACTTTAGATATCTAGACTTGCCGACCAAAAATTATTTTCTTTATACAGGCAGACATGATCCTTATAAAAACTTGGAAAGATTAATTACAGCATTTGCGAGTTTGAGCGATCGCACAAACTACGAACTTTGGCTAGCAGGGCCTCCCAATGCCTACACACCGCAGTTAATAGCACAAGTTGAAGAATTAGGACTAAAATCTTCAATCAAATTTTTGGGTTACGTTTCCTACGAGCAATTACCCGTACTAATGAATCAAGCAATCGCCCTAGTATTCCCCACACTTTGGGAAGGATTCGGCTTACCAATTTTAGAAGCAATGGCTTGCGGCACTCCCGTCATTACCTCCAACCTATCATCAATGCCAGAAGTAGCCGGAGATGCGGCATTATTAGTAAATCCTTACAGCGTTGGAGAAATAGCCGAAGCCATGAAAACAGTAGCAACAGATTCAAAATTGCGATCGCACTTAAAAACAGCTAGTTTAGCGAGATCTGCTCAATTTAGCTGGAAAAAAACCGGAGAAGCCACCGCCAATATTTTACAAAAATACCTTTAAATCTGCTCTCTCTTCATCTCTCCTCTCTGCGCCCTCTGCGCCCTCTGCGGTTAAAAAAAAATCTTACAACAATATTTGTACGGGCGGGTTTTACCAATAATATTGAATTCCCACAAACAATTCATATAAACCCGCCCCCCACAACAGATAACCTGCATCAACCTTTTCTTTGATTAAAAGCGAAAAATGTACATTCTGATTCTTCCTTGGGCGGGGCGGGTTTACGAGATAATTGGTTTGAGGCCGAGATTGTTTGTGAAACCCGCCCCTACAGGAATTATGGTTAATTGACAAGATCGAATATATTATCCCATGCCAAATCCCCCATCCAACTTACTAATCAACCTCTCCTTCCTAATTTCCAAACCAACCGGCTTAGCCATCTACGCCAAAAACCTATTTCCCCACCTAAAATCCCTCAATCCAACATTACTAACCGCCGCCGAAATACCAAACTACACCTGCTACAAAATCCCATCAAACCTAACTCCCGAACAAGGAACCAAAGGACATATAAACAGATTGGTGTGGACACAAACCCAGCTTCCCAAAATTTACAAAGAGTTAAAATCTAACTTAATATTTTCCCCAATTCCCGAAGCTCCGGTATTTGCAGGTTGTCGCTATATAATTACAGTACATGATTTAATTGCACTGCGATTTCCCCGCCGTTTCGATCCGCTGACACCATACCACCGCTACTATATTCCCCAAGTGCTGCGGCAAGCTCAGCACGTTATTTGCGACTCTGAAGCAACTGCGAAAGATATCGCCGATTTTTGTAAAATTCCTACTTCTTTAATTACGCCAATTTCCCCCGGCTACGATGCTAGTTTTTTCCGCTTTCTAGATTTGCCAACTAGCAATTATTTTCTTTACATTGGCCGCCACAATCCTCATAAAAACTTGCAGCGAGTTGTATCAGCATTTGCTGCTTTACCGAGTAGTTGCGAGTGCGAATTGTGGATAGCTGGATCGGAAGATAAACGCTATACGCCGCTGCTGAAAGCTCAGGTGCAAGAATTGGGATTAGTCGATCGAGTAAAATTCTTAGATTACATTCCCGCTGGTGATTTGCCGAAAGTCATCAATCAGGCGATCGCCCTAGTTTTCCCCAGTCTTTGGGAAGGGTTCGGCCTCCCCGTGCTCGAAGCAATGGCTTGTGGTACTCCTGTTATCACCTCTAACCTGTCTTCAATGCCAGAAGTAGGGGGGGACGGCGCGTTGTTAGTTAATCCTTACAGCGTCGCGGAAATTACCGCTGCTATGCACGAGCTTGTAGTAGATCCTCAAGTGCGATCGCACCTGAGAGCCCTCGGTTTGGCGAGAGCAAAACAATTTAGCTGGGAAAAAACAGGCCGGGAAACTGCTGCTATTCTCGATCGGTATCTTTAACGAAGGAAGTTCGGCAACGGATTGGGTAACAGATGTAACGGAAAGAAGAAAGAAGAAAGAAGGAGGGAGGAACAAGGAAGAGGGAAGAAGTCAGGAGTCAGTAGGCAGATTAATGACCCATGCCCCATGCCCCATGCCCCATGCCCCATCCCTCCGCCCAATTCCCACTCCCCCTGACAGTCTCAGTTACCGAATGTGTAGCCTTACTTGTTGATACCCAACTGATCGCCGCGCTTGTACTGCTGATAAGCAGCAAAAAACAGCCCCGACAGAGTAACAAAGATCAGACCCAGAACAATACCTGAAAGCAACGGTTCTACCATGAGAGCTCCTTATCGTTAAGATTTAACAACTTATTTTTAATCTTACCAGCACTTACACAGATGAATTTTCCCAAAAGAACCATTACAGGGGTCTCAGAGCTTGATATCCCCGCTGCGAAGGATTAAGCTATGTTATGAGAAATAAACTTTCTTGTAGATTACTTTTTTTAATAGAACTCCTTTGAATAACCAATTTGCCAGAAATGAAACTAAAAACCCGATCGAGCGACTTGGCATATTTGTACTAGCATTCATGCTCGCGATCGTGTTATCCACTTTAGCAATGCGCCACTTTCAGGTCGCCGATCCCTACGTCAGCAGCGTACTGTCCTTGACAGGAGACCCGATTCAGGGTTCCGCCATCTTTCAAATGAACTGTGCCGGGTGTCACACATCCCTGTCCGACAGTCAAGTCGGGCCAAACTTACACTTAGTGTCCCAGCGCAAATCCGAATTCGATTTAATCCGCCAAGTCACCAGCGGGCAAACCCCGCCGATGCCGCAGTTTCAGCCAAATCCGCAAGAAATGGCAGACTTGCTCAGATATTTAGAACAAATGTGAACCAGAAACGGGAATGGAATAGAATCTCTCGTTTCCAGGCAGAGCTTTTCTCCGCAAGCAAAGTCGGACACTCCAAGAGCCGTTTCCCTACCCCAAAATAATCATGTAGGGACAGGGCACTGCCGTCTCCTGATTTCTTTGAGGCAGGGGTTTCAACCCCCGCCGGATTGCCGGACTAAACCAATACGTTGAAATCCTGAGCCGTTAGCAAGCTCGATCGCACCCCATTGAGAATAGCCAAAAGTTCACCAGTACCAGCAACCCTGATGGCCGCCGATCCGTTAGTTTGGCTAAAAGACAATTGACCGAAGTCCAAGCCACCCGTCAAAACCAGGGAATCAACTCCTTGGGTGAAATCAATAATCGTGTCCGAACCGCTGCCCAGTGCCAAGAAGAAGCCATTGCTGCCGTCGTCACCCATCAGAGTATCGTTGCCAAAGCCACCAATCAGAGTATCGTTGCCAAAGCCACCAAAAAGAACGTCATCGCCACTGCCGCCAAATAGGATATCATCACCACTGCCACCACAGAGAGTGTCATTGCCTTGATCGCCAAAGAGGACATCGTTGCCGATGCCGCCCAACATGATGTCATCGCCTTTGCCACCGTAGGATAAATCATCACCTTCATCGCCAGAGATGGAGTCATTGCCACGATTACCATAAATGATATCGTTGCCGCGATCGCCAAAGATCAGGTCAAAGCCTTTGCCACCGAAGAGAGTATCGTTATCAATTCCCCCATAAACAGTATCGTTGCCGATATTGCCATTGATATAGTCGCCGCCCTGAAGGCCAAAGATCAAATCATTGCCATCCAAGCCGAAGATACCGTCACTGGCTGCACTACCGACGATCGTATCGTCGCCGTTAGGGCCGTTGATCACATTGTTCAGTGAAGGACTCGCGGGCAGATTTGGAGCGTTAATCCTGGGGAAATCGCTTGGACAAACCAAATCAGTCGTTTGTGGGCTCAGAGGAGCAGTTGGTTCTGGAATCGGAGTCGGTGCCGGAGTCGGTGCAGGAGTCGGTTCTGGAGTCGGTGCTGGAGTCGGTGCTGGAGTCGGTGCCGGAGTCGGTGCCGGAGTCGGTGCCGGAGTCGGTGCCGGTACTGGTATCGGTGCCGGTACTGGTATCGGTGCCGGTGCCGGAGTCGGTGTCGGAGTCGGTGCAGGAGTCGGGAAGTTCCCGAAATTGATGTTGCTGACAGTAGTGCCAGAAGCGAGCAGGATGTCGGCGGGGTCGGGGGTGCTTTGGGTGAACCCAGTTTGCGCGATTTCCCGGACGCGGTAGGTTCCCGGCGTCAGGTTCGTGAACAGGTAGTTACCACTATTGTCTGTAGTGGCAGTAACAGGAGTAGGAGCAACTACTCCGGGCGTGACATTAGTTAACTGAATTTGGAAACCGGGAAAACCCAGTTCACCGCTGTCTTGAGTGCCATTGTTATTGCCGTCTCGGAACTTCAGGCCTTGGATAGTGCCCGGTTGGGGCAGGAAGTTGCCGAAGTCAACGCCGGTTTTACTATCTCCAGCGGTAATCGTCACGGCAGCGGGATTGGGGGTCGTCTGCGTCCAGCCCTTTTGTTGAACT
>DMYK01000303.1:727-908 GCA_003483675.1 Microcoleaceae cyanobacterium UBA11344 | reverse complement strand
CATCTGAGTTGATGTCGAGGAAGATTTGCCAGTTCGGCAGCCCCAGTTCCCCGGCATCCTTGATCCCGTTGTTGTTGAGGTCGTTGAATTTTTGGCCGCTGATAGTGGCCTGCTTAAAGTTGCCGAAGTTGACATTAACGATGTTTTGATCGCTGGTGACAGTGATGTCAGCGGGGTTGGG
>DMYK01000303.1:0-722 GCA_003483675.1 Microcoleaceae cyanobacterium UBA11344 | reverse complement strand
GTGGCACTTCCCGCACCTTGTAGATACCTGCTGGCAAAGCGGGAAATTTGTAGTTCCCTGTGGCATCGGTGAGGACGTTCGTTTCTCCTGTGTCGAAGATGTCGTTTTTGTTGGTATCCAGGAAGAATTGCCATTTGTCAAGTCCTAGTTCCCCGGTATCTTNNATCTTTGATGCCATTGTTGTTGAGGTCATTGAACTTCTGGCCGCTGATGCTATTGGGCTTGAAGTTGTTGTCTTTGTTCCCGAAATTGATGTTGCTGACAGTAGTGCCAGAAGCGAGCACGATGTCGGCGGGGTTGGGTGTGCTTTGGGTGAACCCAGTTTGCGCGATTTCCCGGACGCGGTAGGTTCCCGGCGTCAGGTTCGTGAACAAGTAGTTACCACTATTGTCTGTAGTGGTGGTAACAGGAGTAGGAGCAACTACTCCGGGAGTGACATTAGTTAACTGAATTTGGAAACCGGGCAAACCCAGTTCACCGCTGTCTTGAGTGCCATTGCTATTGCCGTCTTGGAACTTCAGGCCCTGGATAGTGCCCGGTTGGGGCAGGAAGTTGCCGAAGTCAACACCGGTTTTGTTATCTCCACTCTGAACCAGAAAGGGAGCGGGGTTGGGGGTCGTCGGCGTCCAGCCCTTTTGTTGAACTTCCCGCACCTTGTAGGTATCTGCGGGTATGTTGACCAGGGTGTAGCTGCCATCGGCCCCAGTATTGGTAGTCGGTTC
>DMYK01000393.1 GCA_003483675.1 Microcoleaceae cyanobacterium UBA11344 | reverse complement strand
GATTGGCGGGCCGAGTATCACCAACTACAACAAAGAATATCTCACGGCTTTTCTGGATTATTGTAAAGCAAACAAACTAGAAGTAAATTTCCTGTCGTGGCACGAACTTAACGACACGATGATTTTATTTGTTGACGATCATGTCATTGATGCCAAGCGCAATTTTCAACAAAGTGCCTCTTACAGAGAATTGAAATTGCAAAAAATTTATGTCAACGAGATTGTTGGAAATTTAGCACAGTATGAACCGGGGGAAATTTTAGGTTATTTGTATAACTTGGAATACGCAAAAGCCGACGGTGCTTGCAGAGCTTGTTGGGATACAACAGAAGGCAAAAAAGTTAGCAATTGCTTCAACAATACGCTGAGTGGGATGGTAACTCCCAATAGTTTTGAGCCGAGAGCAGCTTGGTGGGCTTACAAAACCTATGCTGACGGAGTTAATTCGCGGGTGCTGAGTCGATCGGATAACGATCGCGTTGTCGCTTTAGCCAGCAAGTCAAATCCTGAAGGCAACGCACAGGTGCTTTTGGGTTATTTCGATCGCAATTATTCCTCAGCAACAACCGTCACTTTAAACCTCAGAAATTTGCCACAGCTAGGTATCCAAAGCGGTCAAAAAATCCGTCTCAAATTAGAGAAAATTCCTAACAATCAAGAAAGAGCTTTGCAAAAGCTTGTCACTGTCAAAGAAGAAAGTGTGTCTGTTGTTAGAAATGATTTGAATTATGTTATTCCTAACTTCAATGTACATGAAGGTTATTTATTGACTGTTAGTAAATGATATTTATGGGCATTGGGCATTGGGCATTGGTTATTAATTGTCACCAACAAGTAACTAATAACCAATAACCAATAACCAATAACTACTGACTAATTGGCTGAATTTTTCAAAGAATGTTGCACCGAGTGCAACCACTCTGTGACTGTTTGATTGTCGGCTTCGGGGTTGTAGTAACACCCCAATTCCTCCAGAATAAATGTTTCTAAATCGGCTGGGGCGATCGACATTTCTAGCAGTTTATTGAGTTCTGCTAATGCAGCTTCAATACTTTCGGGCGATTCGCTATGGCGGTAATTTTCCACTACTTCATTAGCGCTGCTGGCTTCTAGGGGCCAGTCTTGATGAAAGTAGGAACTGAAAAATTGGGTTAAATTAGGAAATTGATTGTTCATTCGGGATAAGCTGTCAAAATAAAGTATCCGGGAGATAACTTGGTGCTACGCTGAAGGATGATTTTCAGGCGAGATGTGGAAGTTGCTTTGGAAGCGCGACGGGCGAGAGTAATGCCAATTATTTTGTGGGTGTCGTATTTGATCGTATAACGATTGGTTCCCTTTTTTACCCAGGAGTCGATCGCACTTTTCTTTTCTTCCATTGCTTCCGCAATCGCGGATTCGGCGACGGAACGATAGGTAAAGGAAGATGCGGCAGAAATTCTCCGATCGCTGGCGAGTCGCTGTGCTAATTCTGCTTCTGTTTTGCCAATGTGTTTCTCTAAAGTGTGTCCTCCTGCTGCTTCGTGAAAGTCTAATCCGCCGCCCGGTATGCCCGGTGCAAAAGCTACGGTGGTTTGTTCAGGTATAGTTGAGATATGCTGTGCCGAAACAGGAGTTATTGCCGATTGAAATAAGATAATTATTGAGGCAATACCGCACAGGATACCTAAAAATTTTGTCCAGCGTTCGAGTTGAGTTTTCATGACAGTTGGAGCTCTTTATTATATTCAGTATAGCTGTGTATATAGCATTTCTCAGTTGTTGAGTGAAGTACAGAGGTCCGGTAGGGACACGGCAGTGCCGTGTCCCTACAGCCGTGTCCCTACAGCCGTCTGCTGTATTTCATCCCATTGAAAATTGCTATATTTAAAATATTATCATATTTAATCGATTTACAAAGCTTAACTAACTATGAGAAGATGTTAATAATTCTTTGAACACATGACGAAGGATTAATGCTAAATTAATTGATTATCTTTAAAAATTTGAAAAAATGCAAGTAGTTATCCTAGCCGGCGGTCTTGGTACTCGTCTCAGAGAAGAAACAGAATTTCGTCCCAAACCCTTAGTTGATGTGGGGGGGCATCCGATTATTTGGCACATCATGAAGATCTATGCACACTACGGTTTCCAAAACTTTATTGTGTGCTTGGGCTATCGCGGCAACATGATTAAAGAATATTTCCTCAATTATGAAGCCATGAACAATGACTTTACTATCTGCTTAGGTCGCAAAAATAGCATCACTTATCAGCAGGAACATCGAGAACAAGATTTTAATGTTACCCTGGCTGAAACAGGCGCGGAAAGCATGACGGGAGGGCGGGTAAAACGGATCGAAAAATATATCGATCGCGATAATTTTATGGTGACATATGGGGATGGAGTTGCTGATGTAAATATTGAAGAATTACTCGCTTTTCACAAAGCTCATGGTAAGCTGGCAACTGTTACGACATTTCGCCCTATTTCTCGCTTTGGAATCTTAGATGTAGATCGTCAAGGGCGCGTACTCGAATTTAGTGAAAAACCTCAAATAGATGGCTGGATTAGTGTTGGATATATGATCTTAAACCGCCGGGTATTTGAATATTTGGGGGGAGATAACTGTATCTTAGAACAGGAGCCGATGCAGCGTTTGGCAGCAGACGGAGAGTTGATGGCTTATCGCCACGAAGGCTTTTTCTATGCGATGGATACTTATCGAGAATATAAGTATTTAAATGAACTTTGGGATCGAGGAGAAGCTCCTTGGAAAGTGTGGGAATAGTT
>DMYK01000299.1:3637-4140 GCA_003483675.1 Microcoleaceae cyanobacterium UBA11344 | reverse complement strand
ATCGTGGCGGCGGTATTTGGTGGTTCCCCGGTGCAGATTACAGGGCCTACCGGAGCGATGGCCGTAGTCCTGATTGGGATTGTCACCCAGTATGGTATCGAGAAGGTGTGGATTGCCGGGGTAATGGCAGGAATTATTCAAGTTGCCCTGGGCGTTGCCAAACTAGGTAGACTGGTCAAGTTTATTCCCTATCCAGTCACAGCAGGTTTTACCAACGGCATCGCTGTGATTATTTTTTGCGGACAGTTGAATAATTTCTTTGGGTTGCAGTTGCCCCGTAGTGAACATTTTTTACCGGGAATCTGGCAGACTTTTACCCATTGGGAAGGATTAAACCTTGAGGCTGTCGGGTTGGCAACTGTGGTGATTCTGACCAAGCTATTTTGGACAAGGATTACAACCGCTATACCGGGTTCATTGGTAGGGTTGGTGCTGGCAACGGCGATCGCCTCTTTCTTTCACCTCGATGTTCCCACCATTGGTTCTATCCCACAATCGTTGCC
>DMYK01000299.1:0-3480 GCA_003483675.1 Microcoleaceae cyanobacterium UBA11344 | reverse complement strand
AACATTGTGGTACCATTCTTTGGCGGTATTCCAGCAACGGGAGCGATCGCCCGTACAGCAGTGAATGTGCGATCGGGCGGCAAAACCCGGTTGTCTGGAGTCATTCACGGGGTTGCACTGGCAATGATCGTTTTGACATTAGCACCTTTAGCCGCTCAAGTTCCCCTGGCAGCATTAGCAGGAATTTTGATGGTGACGAGTGTGCGGATGATTGAGTGGGAAGCGATCGGCTTACTGATGCGGGCAACCTACTCTGACTTCAGCGTCATGATGCTCACTTGGATGGTCACCATTCTGTTTGATTTGGTGCTGGCGGTGGAGATCGGGCTAATTGCTGCTGGGGCGTTATTCATTAAGCGCATGAGCGATCTCAATTTGGCGAAAATCCCCGAAACAGAAGCCTTTCCGCCCGGTGTACCCCTGGAATTGAGCAAACAAATTGCCGTTTATCGGGTTGATGGGCCTGTATTTTTTGGGGCAGCAGAGCGGTTTGTTACCTTCCTGCGGGATGAACCTGAAGTGAAGTATCTAATTTTGCGGATGCGGTTCGTACCCAATATGGACACTACTGGAATCGTGGCCTTGGAAGACATCTATCGCGATTTGAAACGACATGACTGTCGCCTCCTTTTGACTGGCTTACAGCCGGAAGTTCAAAACTTGTTAGAACGCACCGGATTGCTGGACAAAATTGGTAAAGAAAACTGTTTCGAGACAACCGATGCAGCAGTTTGCGCGTTAACTCCAACGGCAATCAGTTGTCCTCTCTCTCCTCCATCAGTTAGTGTGCCTGAAGAACTGATTAAACGCTGAAAATGCCATTGCTACTTGCTTTCACCTCTTTTATTTATCATAGAATCCAACTCTTCACCAACCGTTCAACCGATGAAACTAGGAGCCACAATTAAGCAACTGTTGTCATCCTTAAATTGCGCTCGTCAACGTCCGCCTTGTCTTGGAGAAACTTACTAATGCATACATTTGACATTGAAATTATTGGCACTTATAACGAGAATTGTCATTTTATGGAGGACAATGTTTTAACGGCGATCGCTAAACTGGGCCTCACCGCAAAAGTTAACTGCATTGCAGATATTGAAGAAGTGAAACGACGCAGACTGCGCTGTACTCCAGCTTTAGTGATTGATGGCAGGATTGTGAGTCAAGGGCGGCAGGTTTCATCAAAAAAGATCCAATCCTTCCTTCGGGAATTGACTCATTTGTCCGATCATGGAGATTTTCTGAGTCGAATGTTTTAGGAGGTGAAGTATAGGGTTTCTCAATTATATGAATTACAAAAACGATCCCCCCTAACCCCTATTCAAAAGGGGGGCTTTTCCGGTTCCCCCCTTATTAAGGGGGGTTAGGGGGGATCAAGCTCCTGTACCTCAGCAGACAGAGAAATGCTATAGCAGATTCCACGTTTATGAAGTACACCCGCCTATCGTTCGATCCCCGTAGGGACACGGCATTGCCGTGTCCCTACACTTCATAAACCTGGAATACGCTGTATATTTGAGGTGTCAAAAAAAGTGCTACAATTTTTTTCTTACCGTTATCGATCGCCTAAAACCAGCGCTTTTTCAATTGCTTTAACTGCGATCGCCTCAAATTCTCCACCAACAGCCGCAACTGGCCCAAATTACCCATTTCACCCCCATACTTCCAGCGCACATAAGCCTGCGAAACCTCATCAATCACCTCAGATTCATCAGTTGCATGATTAGCGCGCATCGCCTCAGCATACTCCAAAGGCGTTTGAGCGCGAGGCTTCACAAATCCCTTACTCGCCAAATCCTTCAACATTTCCTGATAAACCCCCTCCACCGGTGGCAACTTCCTCAACCAGCGGCGGTAGCCCCACCCGCGCCACAGTTGCCAAATTAACCAACCAATAAAGCCAAATGCGATCGCACTAATTAAACCAGTAAATAACCCCACCCAGCCCTTAGCAAACTGCGCCAAAAACCAGCCCACAATCAAACTAATCCAGCCAATTACAAAACCGATCGCCGAATCCAGCCCGCTTCTCACAGGCGTTGGTAGCCAACCCGCTATCCACTTCCAAAACGATTCCAGCGCGCTAAAAGTCTGGTAATCTTCCACCGAAGCCGGAATCAAAGGATAACCAGGAATCGGATTAAAAGCAAACCAGCCATTCTTGGGAAAATATACCTCCGTCATCAAAAAAGCATCGGTATTTTTCACAATATACAAACCTGTAAACGGGTTGAATTCCCCCGTATCGAAACCACCAACCATGCGCGCCGGAATCCCGATCGACCTCAGCATAATTGTCAGTACCGTCGAAAAGTGATCTGGATATCCGCCTATAACTTTTTGGCCTGCCTGGGTTTTTTTATAGCCAAACAGAAAACCCTCGACTAAATCCTCACTTTCCTCTAAATAAGGCAAGGCTTTTTCAATTTTATAATTCGGGTTTTGCTTCAAATATTGAGCCAAATATAAAGCTTTTTCGTAGGGAGAATCGATCGGTCTATCAGACGTAGATACTCTCGTCCTTGCTAGCAATATTTCCTCAGTTTTTGCCCGCACCTTTTCAGCAATTTTCGGCGGCACATCTAAATAAAACTTGCGAATGTTTTTCGGGTAATTAGTACCAGTTTTATCCAACAAAGATCGATCGCGAAAAGGCACATCAGAAATCACCGTATAAGTCAAACCTTCCGCCAACTCCACAGGCGATCGCAAACCCCCCTCCGCATCAATTGCGACATCCGTCGTCGGAAAATACAGTTCCTTCGGCTTGTTTAAAGCCGGAATCAAATTCGGAAACTGAGCAACAATAGTATAACTTTGAATCACCTCTTGAGTGCGGGGCGCATTGGGATACGGATTCAGATAAAATTGATAAGACCACCTAGGTCTATTCACCTTTTGAGCTTGTTCGTTGCGAGAAATTTCCCAACCCTGACCGGTGTATTTATCAAACCCCAACACCCGCCAAAAACCCGCCGCTTGCGATCGCACCCGCATCACCACTTGAGGTTTCATCTCCCCCCGCAAATTTTGATTAATGCGCTGGTTGAAACCATAATAAAAAGTAGAGTCTACCTCTCCTGGCCCTTTGTCTAGGTTTCTCCCCCTTCCTCCGCCAGTTCCTTTTTGATTTCCCCCTCTGACATACCCCGGATTCAGAATGCTGCGTGAGTCAAAATCCCCCTGATATTTAATGGGAGCACTCACCGGAAATGTCCGCAACTGATAGCCAGGGAGGCGCGGCAAAAACGCAAAAATAGTCAGCCCCAACCCGACAATTATCAGCAACAGTAAGCCAAAATACTTGGGAGATAAAGTAGCCGCAAATAGCGACAGGCTTTCATTTTTCCCTTTACCTTCTACCTTCTGCTTTCTATCTTCTACCTTCTTGAGTCCCAAGCGCGATCGATAATCCAAAACCAAAGTCGGAAGCGCTAAAGCCAAAAACACCAACAGCAGCGGCCCAAAAGTCAAGGTTTG
>DMYK01000057.1 GCA_003483675.1 Microcoleaceae cyanobacterium UBA11344 | reverse complement strand
AGTGAAGAATCTCAGAGATGCTTCGTTTCACTCAGCATGACACATCGGCTTTTTGGAAGTTCTATATAATTTTACGGAGAGAAAACTGTGACAATTGCTAATATTAACGACTTTGGAAGGGATGGAAATAATGTTAAGTGGTGGCTCGGTAATGCCCGCTTAACTGATTTGTCGGGTAGGTTGTTGGGTGCTCATGTTGCTCACGCAGGTTTGATTATGTTTTGGGCGGGATCGATTACTATTTCGGAGGTTTCTAGGTTTGTACCAAACACGCCTATGTACGAGCAAAACCTGTCTTTACTGCCACATTTAGCGACTTTAGGCTGGGGTGTTGGTGCTGGGGGTGTGGCGATTGATACTTATCCTTATTTTGCGATCGGCATATTGCATTTAGTCGCATCGGCTGTTTTGGGTGCTGGTGGTCTTTTTCATGTTTTTCGAGACCCGGCAATTTTGCACAGTGAAGGCGAACTTGGCGCTCTGTTTCACTATGAATGGAATGATGCTAAGAAACTGGGTTTCATTTTGGGCAGTCACTTAATTATTTTAGGATTGGGTGCTTTTCTCCTAGTGATGAAAGCGATGAAATTTGGGGGAATTTATGACAGTGCAATTGATGATGTTCGCTTAATTGCTAATCCTAATCTCAATCCGGCGACAATTTTTGGTTATTTGTTTGGGTTTGCTAACGGTGGCTGGACAGTCTTAGGAATGGCTGCTGTTGATAACTTAGAGGATGTCATCGGTGGTCATATTTGGATTGGTTCAATGCTGATTGCAGGTGGTGTGTGGCATACTCGCGCGGTACCCTGAGCGTAGTCGAAGGGTTGAGCCTTTTCCTTGGGATCAGCGACTTTTAATTATCAATGCTGATGCTCTTCTTGGTTACAGTTTGGGGGGTTTGGCTTTTATGGCTTTTCTTTCTTGTGCTTTTGTGGGATATAACACGACTGTTTATCCTGTGGAATTCTACGGGAGCGATCGCCTCGGATTGACAAATGCACAATTTTTCTTGGGTATAACAGCGCTTGCAGGCCACATCTGGCACGCTTCTCGCCCTCGTCTGAATAGCTGAATGGGATTTTCCTTCTTTTTATCCCCTCAGCTTCGCTGAAGGGCATAACATCCGTTACATCCGTTACACAATCCGTTGCCGAACTTCCTTCGGCTATACTTTGAGAAAATCACCCTATGACTGTTTTTATTTGCTGTTTCTGTATCGCGACTGTGATGGTTCTGTTTTTGTGGAGTATTTCGGTAGCGTTGCGAGAAGGATTCCATCAAATTCGGCGACTACATCAAGTTCCCTGTTCGGATTGCGAGTTTTTTACTAATGACTACCGCCTCAAGTGTACTGTGCGGCCGTGCGTTGCTTGTACTGAAGATGCGATCGGCTGTACTGACTTTGAACCGAAAACTTGTTTTGCCAATTCCTGTCAGCAACATTGCTCCAAGCTGCACAAACCTTATGCAGAAATACCGACAACCAATTCTCCAATTACATCTGCCAAACTTTCTTCCTCCTAACATCCGTTAAATCCATTACAAAATCCGTCACCGAACTTGCTTCACAAACATGAATTTATACAGTGCTAACTCACTCAAAGTCGAACTAAATCAGAGGGGCCACAGCCTGACTCCCCAGCGATAAAATATTTTGAGTGTCTTTCAAAATCTGCGGCAAGGCAATCATTTGAGTGCAGAAGAGTTCTATAAAACTTTACAGAATCAAGGCGAAAAAATTGGCTTGTCTACTGTGTATAGAACTCTGCATTTATTAGCAAGAATTGGGATTTTGCGGTAACTAGAATTAGCAGAATGACACAAACATTACGAGCTAAATTTGCCTGAATTGCACCACCTTCATCACCTGGTTTGCATTCAGTGTCACAAGACTTTTGAATTTAGTGATGAATCGATTTTAAAAATTGGCAAAAAGCAAGTTGAAAAAGCTGGTGTAGAACTGCTTGACTGTCAGTTAACTGTGCGCGCTGTTTGTTTGGAAGCGCTGCGGGAGGGATGGCCTTCTTTGGTACCCAGCAATTAGTTATGTCCTCAATACCATTCAGAAATCGAGGGTGAAGTTGTTTAGGGGCGGTGCCTGTGAGTGCCCGCCCTTCTGACTCAAGCAACCTCAGAATCACTACGTTCATGTTCCATGCGAAATACATTAGCGTACAAACTAGCAACAATCTGTTTGCCTTCCTGTGTTAACTGTAAGTAGCCGAGAGATTCGCTGATGTGCGGATAAATACCGCTCCAGTAAAACTTCGAGTAGCTTTGCAGCAAGTCGCCCGGATGTCGGTAGCCCAAAACTTTAGTAGCACCGCTTTCTTCCAACTCGTAAAACAGCGCGCCAATTTTCTGTAAATATTGCGGGTTGCTAAGCTGACCGATCAAGTCAGCACCGCGAACTAAACTAGAATAATTAACTGCATCTTCCTGAGTGTTCCTATCTAGCACCGAGAAACGAGTCTGTTCTATATTTTGCTTAATTATTTCAGCATTAATTAGCTTGTGGTTCCCAAAGCGCTCATCAATGAATAGTTTAGCTCTGTCCACTCGGTAAGGAGCTAGGCTGGCTGCTGTTGCACCCGGAGAAAGTGCAATTTTCATGCCATCTTTTCCTGTAGCATACAATCTTTCTGCTTGTTGGTCTTGTCGGCAAACTCCTTTGACATATCCGATATCTTGGCACAGCAAAGATATGATGAAGTGCAGCCAATTATCGCAGGATACTCCGCCCTTGCGAATGTGTTTTCCCCGCAAGATTTCTTGACCGACTAAGGTAATACAAATCGCGTGTTCTACATTGTGATACAGAGCGTCGCTGCTGGCGATGTTTTCTAACGCCATTGCGCCCACCCAGGAAATAATGTCGGCATAATCTGATTTATACCCTCCGTAAGTGCGACTGTACCCTTTCTCAAGTTGTTGAATGAAAGCCTCGATCAGCAGTTCAGTAGAATTAAACATACCCCGTCCTTTTACCTTGAGAAAACCTTTAAATAATTGGGATTCTTTTTTTACATCCCTCTAATTATATTAAGGGGATTTTCACTCAAAACTCAAAAAATCCTAGCAAGTCAGTCCATGACGGACTGCCATCAGGCGCAACGCATACATGAGTCTGCTGACAATTGTTAGCTCTTCCTCTGAATTGATCAACTTTTGACCAGAAATTGCGTATTGAATCTGGTGGAACTGAGTTCGATCGATCTTACCGGATTTCCAAATATTCAAGTAAAGTTCGGAAATTGTATATTCAGGAATCCAAGCTGCGGTTCTCATCTGCGGTCAACTCAATCTATATTTCTGATGCTCTGGCAATTTTATCTGATCAGATGTGATCTCGATCGACGGCTGACGGTGATGCAACCCCCCGCACCTCGCGCATCTCCCCAAAATTGTGAGGCGATCGACAGTTGTCGGTGTTGATGACTTGCCATCACTGCTGTGGCTGCTGTTGCACCGACGCCGATCGGTTAAATTATGCAATCAGCGCCAAAACTCGTTGTTGATGACCGCGAAAACTTTCAGGAAAACAAGTAGGGGAAAAAGTTCGATCGCCCCCCTCATTCCTAATTCCTTGCCAAAGAAGGTCGAGTCATGTACAATATAGAGTCTGGTATCCTCACTTTTCCATAATTTTTGCCAAAATCCCGTCCCCGTAGAGGGGAAGGGACTTTCAGCGCGGATGCCGCCAGCTCACTCTATTATTCAGCAAAAAGCTAGAAATGCCGTAACTCATGCCCACTATTCAGCAACTCATTCGTTCAGCACGGGAAGAAACGCAGAAAAAAACCAAATCGCCAGCTCTCAAGAGTTGCCCTCAGCGCCGCGGAGTTTGCACCAGAGTGTACACAACCACCCCCAAAAAACCTAACTCGGCGCTGCGAAAGGTGGCGCGGGTGCGGCTGACTTCTGGTTTTGAAGTGACAGCCTACATCCCAGGCATCGGTCACAACTTGCAAGAACACTCGGTAGTAATGATCCGTGGTGGCCGGGTAAAAGATTTGCCGGGAGTTAGATACCACATCATTCGCGGTACATTAGACACGGCCGGGGTGAAAGACCGCAAACAAGGCCGTTCTAAATACGGGGCTAAGCGTCCCAAAGCGAAGAAATAAAACGGAACTCGCACTTGCTTTCGGGGTTTGGGAGCAAAAATAATTGGCGATCGCCCCTTGATAGCCAGTTAATAGTCGATCGATAGCTAACAAAAACCCCAAACTCAATCATTCAAAATCAAAAATCCCAAATAGAACTATGTCTCGCCGCACAGTTATTCAAAAACGTCCAGTCCCCCCTGATCCAACCTACAACAGCCGGTTGGTAAGCATGATGGTGAGACGGATCATGCAGCACGGCAAAAAATCCGTGGCATCCAGCATCGTCTACGACGCTCTCAAAACCATCCAAGAACGGACAGGAGTCGAACCGTTAGACTTGTTTGAAAAAGCAGTCAAAAACGCTACACCCCTAGTCGAAGTCAAAGCCCGCCGAGTGGGTGGCGCTACCTACCAAGTGCCGATGGAAGTGCGTTCCGATCGCGGAACTACTCTCGCCCTCCGCTGGCTGATCAGATTTGCCAGAGCCAGAACCGGTCGCTCAATGGCCGCTAAGCTGGCCAACGAACTGATGGATGCAGCTAACGAAACAGGTAGCGCCATTCGCAAGCGCGAAGAAACCCACCGTATGGCCGAAGCCAACAAGGCCTTCGCCCACTATCGGTACTAATCGCCCAATCGGGTAGGTCAAATTGGACGACTCTGTGGTATGAGAGCATTGGGCGAGAGATTGAACAGTGTAAGTTTTGAGTATTGAGATTGCTTCCCCCGGCGATCGGCTGCGACCAATGAAGCAAACTCAACACTCGAAAACTCAAAATTCAAAACTCTCTTAATCCTCCATGTCAAATCCTTAATATTTTTGTAAACAAATCTTGCAAAAAATATTAAAATGTAACAATAAGCTCCATATACTTATGTTGTCAGTCGCTAGCGACTACAAAATAGGGTTTCTGTGTAGTATAATTGTATTATAACAGCAGAGAAAACTCAAGGAGGTAGCTGTGGCACGTACCGTCCCCCTAGAAAAAACCCGCAACATTGGCATCGCAGCCCACATTGATGCGGGCAAAACAACGACAACTGAAAGAATTCTGTTCTATTCAGGCATGGTTCACAAAATGGGTGAAGTGCATGAAGGAACAGCAGTTACCGACTGGATGGAGCAAGAGCGGGAGCGGGGAATTACGATTACTGCCGCCGCTATCACCACCAGTTGGAAAAATTACAAAATCAACATCATCGACACTCCCGGACACGTAGACTTCACGATCGAAGTCGAACGCTCCATGCGAGTGCTAGATGGAGTGATCGCAGTGTTCTGCTCGGTAGGCGGAGTTCAGCCACAATCGGAAACTGTTTGGCGACAAGCCGATCGGTACAAAGTACCTCGGATTGTGTTTGTCAACAAAATGGATCGGATGGGCGCTAACTTCTACAAAGTCTACGGTCAAATTTGCGATCGCATGAGAGCGAACGCCGTACCCATCCAAATTCCGATCGGCAGCGAAGAAAACTTCCGGGGAATTGTAGACCTAGTGCAAATGAAAGCCTATATCTACAACAACGACATCGGCACCGAGATCCTTGAAGTAGAAATCCCCGATGAAGTCAAAGAGCTAGCCGCCGAATACCGCACCAAGCTGATCGAGTCCGTAGCAGAAACCAGCGACGCCCTCACCGAGAAATACCTTGAAGGCGTAGAACTAACGGAAGCAGAAATTCGCACCGCCCTGCGCCACGGCACTGTCAAAGGTACGATCGTCCCTATGCTGTGCGGTTCGGCCTTCAAAAACAAAGGCGTTCAGTTGTTGTTGGATGCAGTCATCGACTATCTGCCGTCGCCCTTGGAGGTTCCTGCAATTCAAGGACTCCTGCCCAACGGCGACACCGCAGAGCGACAGGCGGACGACAACGCCCCCCTGTCAGCCCTGGCCTTCAAAATCATGGCAGACCCCTATGGTCGCCTGACCTTTGTTCGCGTCTACTCCGGTATCCTCAAAAAAGGTACTTACGTCCTCAACTCCACCAAAGACAAAAAAGAGCGGGTTTCTCGCCTAATTGTACTAAAAGCGGACGATCGGATAGAAGTAGACGAACTCCGCGCCGGAGACTTGGGAGCAGCTTTGGGTCTGAAAGACACCTTCACCGGTGACACCATCTGCGACGAAACAGCACCAGTGATTCTGGAGTCCCTGTTTATTCCAGAACCAGTCATCTCGGTGGCGGTGGAG
>DMYK01000093.1 GCA_003483675.1 Microcoleaceae cyanobacterium UBA11344 | reverse complement strand
GCAGAGTTGTCCCAAGCCGTCGCCCAGCTAGAACAAGAAATCGGCGATCGCAAAAACGCTGAAGCAGCCGTGCAAATTTCCGCACAAAACCTGCGAACTATATTTAACAATGTCTACGATGCTATCTTCATTCACGATTTAGAAGGCAACATTCTAGATGTCAATAATCGAATGTTGGAAATGTACGGAGTTAGCGCCTCCCAAGCAACAAAATTATCAGTTAAAAACGACTATTCCACGGCGGAAAATCCCGTAGAAGAATTCGGAGAAATTTGGCAAAGGGTAATAGCAGGAGAAACAGCCCGCATTGAATGGAAAGCTAGGCGCCCCCATGATGGTTCAACTTTTGATGCAGAAATTGCATTATCCAAAATTAATCTCAATGGCAATGTTAGCATCATTGCCAACGTGCGAGATATTAGCGATCGCAAACTTGCAGAAACAGAACTCCAACACGCCCAAAAGTTTATGGAATCCGTACTCCAAACCATACCCGTAGCAGTAGTTGCCAAAGCAGCAGCAGAATTGCGATTTGTACTGTGGAATCCAGCCGCCGAACAGTTACTCGGTTTCCCCGCAGCAGAAGTTATGGGCAAAAACGACTACGACTTTTTCCCCAGAGAACAAGCCGACTTTTTCACCGCCAAAGACCGGGAAGTGCTCGCCAGCGCGCAGATTTTAGACATTCCCGAAGAACTAATTCAAACCAGAGAAGGCGAGACTCGCATATTTCATACCAAGAAAACCGCAATTCTCGATCGATTTGGCGATCCCCAATATTTATTAGCAATTATTGAAGATATTACCGATCGCAAGTTGGGAGAACTGGCTTTGAGGGAATCGTCAGCCCAACTCCGACAACAAGCCGATCGAGAAAAATTGCTCAACAGCCTCACAACTCAAATCCGCAATTCCCTCGACTTCGACAGCATCATTAGTGTCGCTGTCCAAGAAATTCGCGCTTTCATGCAGATCGATCGCTGCTATTTTTCCCAGTACCGCAGCGAACAAGAAGAGGCATTTTGGGAAATTATTAAAGAATCTCGCAGCAGAGAACTTCCCGATTTAATCGGTTGCTATCCAGCTTCTGAATTCGGCACTAGAGGAGAACACCTCTTGCGTCTAGAAACGCTGCAAATCGATGATGTCGGAGCAACCGCAGACCCTGTTTGGAAACAGTCTCTTAGCTCTCTGGGCTACCAATCTGTCTTGGCAATTCCGATGCAGGCACTTTCGGGAGTCGTGAGCGTTGTTACCTGCGCCCACTCCGCTTCTGTGCGGCCCTGGAGTCACAGCGAAGTAGAATTGTTGCAAGCGATTACAGTTCAATTGGCGATCGCCCTCAATCAAGCCGATCTTTACACCCAAACTCGCAATAAAGCCCAGGAATTAGAGCAAACTTTACAGAAATTAAGAAGCGCTCAATCGCAGTTAGTTCAAAGCGAAAAAATGTCATCTCTCGGTCAGTTAGTTGCAGGAGTAGCCCACGAAATTAACAACCCAGTTAACTTTATTTACGGCAACCTCACCCACGCTAACGAGTATACCCAAGACTTGCTCAAAGTGATCGAACTTTACCAAAACCACTATCCCGATCCCGTCCCGGAGATTCAAGACGAAATAGAAGCTATTGAACTTGACTTTCTCATGGAAGATTTGCCAAAGTTGCTTGGTTCGATGAAAGTCGGTGCAGACAGAATTCAACAAATTGTTGCTTCTCTCCGCACTTTCTCCCGCATGGACGAAGCGGAAATGAAAGAAGTCAACATTCATGACGGCATAGATAGCACCTTAATGATTTTGCAGCACCGCATCAAAGCCAAACACAATCATCCAGAGATTCAAGTGATTAAAGAATACAGCAAATTGCCCTTAGTAGAATGTTATGCCGGCCAGCTAAATCAAGTATTCATGAATATCTTGAGCAATGCTTTGGATGCTTTGGAAGACAGGGACTCGCGACTTTCTGCTGACGAAATGCGTCAAAATCCCAGCCAGATCCGCATCGGCACTGAAATGCCTTCATCCTCCCGGGTAATCATTCGGATTGCTGACAACGGGCCGGGAATACCGGAGACTGTCGGCACTCGGCTTTTTGACCCGTTTTTTACCACTAAACCTGTGGGTAAAGGCACTGGAATGGGCTTGTCAATTAGCTATCAAATTGTTACAGAACGCCACGGCGGCTCGCTGCATTGCACTTCTGCGCCGGGAGTTGGTGCAGAATTTGCGATCGAGATTCCCCTGAAAGCTAATTCTTAATTTGTTCGTTGTTAGTTGTTATTTGTGACGACAGCTAAATTGTTTTTTTCCCTTAATTAGAATAAAAAAAATTGCCTGTTTTTTGAAGGTTAAAGGCTTGACTTTCAGCATTTAATTAAGTATAATCTTAGAATGGGAGTGGTGGCATTTTTTTTATTGCTGCCACCACTCCCATTCTCTAAAATATACCACCAAAAGTCCAGCAAAGTCAATAGGCAATCCTTCTTTTTTAGGGCCGAGCAGTTATACCACATCCGGTTACATCGGAATGATTAAACCGCGCATCCGCCACAAGCGCTTTCGTCAGAACTGCATCTTCTTCTCGATCTGACGAAAGCGCTTGATTTAATCTGACTCCATCAGCGTTCATCCCTGTTCATCTGCTGATATCTGCGGTAAAAAACTGCCAATCTAACAATCGATTTTTCAAAGCACTTCTGCGCCGGGAGTTGGTGCAGAATTTGCGATCGAGATTCCCCTGAAACCTAATTGCTAATTGCTAATGGGCCTGGGGCACTTGTTACGCTCAGCACGGCCCCATACTTCGACCAAATTTTGAAGGCGTTCCCCAATGCGATGACTTTAGTTAAACAATTAAATCGTCTGTTGGCAAAGTCGAGGAATTCTACCCCGCCGCCACCGATCTCGATGTTTTGTCGCCATCTTAACCAGTCAGAAAAGTTCTCACACCTGGAGAAGGCAGCGATTAACTTATTCGCGATTCAAAACGTTCAGATGGTTCAGGAAAAACAGCGAACCATTTACCGCGTCGATCAACTAATTGAGTGCCATAATCGCTTTTAGTAGGGATTGGTTCCCTAGACTTAAAGCCCAGATTTTTTGTGAGTTGGCTATACCATTTGCCGAGAGTGCAAAGCATATCTGTCTTTGGTGTCAGTAACCCAGCCCTAAAGGGACTGGGCTTGTAAGAGTAATCAAGCGAGCCGTACTGACCAGCCTAAGTCTTAACTGACTACGTTATTTGAGTCAAGACACCCTGGGATGCGTAGCTAGTCCCTTGCTCTGTCGCTGCTGGTTAAACAGTTCTAAGGTAACAGGAACAGTGCTTTCAGCCGGCACAAGCTCTTATAACATTGGCGAAGCTAGTGCGATTCGTTGTAACGTGAATCACGGTAATCAGTCCGTTAATAACGTTGCCAACCAATTCTAGAAATAGAAAAGGTTGAACTCTCGGTCTGATGTGGGTGAAAGCCCCACCTACCAGACTCAGGTATGACTCCCAATCTGCCCACAGTAACTAAGCTCGATACTTAGAGGCTGAAGCTGGGAACAGGGCGCAATCAGACATCAGTTGTTGGGTGACACTGGCGCTAAAGGGGAGTTCCGATGGTGAAACAGAGCCTAGAAAAGCAACCTAGTCAAAAGCGGGGAACAAGCCCACAACCCCCGACTTCATCGGAGATAGCTCCCGCCACACATTAGCTTGATAGTGGCAAGAGTCAAGGGAATCCGATGGTTGAATTGGCTACACCTAAAGGAACGAACAATCCACCGAGGGAACGAATAAAAACGAGTTGAAGGTCTAAGGGTAGTCGAACCCTGAAGTAGGCTGGACGAGCAGCGGAACTCCTTCAATTCGGGTAGGATGCGGCGTAATTGCTGCAAGGTGTTCAGAAAACATTAAACGGAGTAGAGCATGGTTAGACACAGTAGCAATGCTAGTGAACTTTGGAAAAATGCACCCTGGAAAAAATACAGGAAGAATTTATTCCGCCTACAATGTCGCTTGTTCAAAGCTATTCAAGTTGGTGACAAGCGTCAAGCGAAGTACCTTCAAAAGCTGCTCCTGAAATCCCGTGCTGCAAGATTATTGGCAATCCGACAAGTAACGCAATTAAATGCTGGGAAAAAGACTGCGGGAGTAGATGGTAAAGCCTCCCTCTCATTCGAGGAAAGGCTTGACCTATATCAAGCTCTGAAATCTTCCGTAAATACGTGGAAACACAACAATCTACGAGAGATACCCATCCCCAAGAAGGATGGAACAAATCGAATCCTAAAAATCCCCACTATCGCCGATAGAGCTTGGCAATGCCTTGTGAAATACGCGCTAGAACCAGCACATGAGGCAACTTTCCATGCTAGGAGTTACGGATTCAGAACAGGACGGTCGGCGCACAACGCACAGAAACAACTGTTCGACAACTTAAACTCCAGAGTAAAAGGAATAGATAAAAGAGTTATCGAACTCGATATCGAAAAATGCTTCGACAGGATAAGCCACTCATCCATAATGGAACGACTCATTGCCCCATCAAGCATAAAACACGGAATCTTCCGATGTTTGAAAACAGGAGTTAACCCAGAATTCCCAGAACAGGGAACCCCGCAAGGGGGAGTGGTAAGTCCCCTACTCGCGAACATTGCGCTCAACGGAATAGAGGACATACACCCGTCAGTGCGTTACGCAGATGACATGGTGATTATACTCAAACCTAACGATAATGCCGAGATAATACTTGGCAAAATCAGCCAATTTCTTGACGAACGTGGGATGAAGGTCAGCGAAAAGAAAACCAAGCTAACTGCTACGACAGATGGATTTGATTTCCTTGGCTGGCACTTCAAAGTGCAGAGCAACGGGAAGTTTAGATCTGTCCCTTCAGCGGATAACTACAAAGCTTTTCGGCAGAAAGTAAAAGCCATCGTCAACAACTCGAACTATGGTGCCAAGGAAAAAGCTAAGAAATTAGCTCCTTTAGTTAGAGGTTGGAGGAATTACCACCGCTTTTGCAAGATGGATGGGTCAAGAAACTCGTTATACCACAT
Source organism: Microcoleaceae cyanobacterium UBA11344 (assembly GCA_003483675.1). Lineage (GTDB taxonomy): Bacteria > Cyanobacteriota > Cyanobacteriia > Cyanobacteriales > Microcoleaceae > Microcoleus. The sequence continues at coordinate 3,700 of DMYK01000093.1, read as the reverse complement.
CGAAACAAGAGCTTTTAGGGTATTCAACAAGGAATCAAAACAAACTCGCTATACCAGCAAGTCACTGCTTAATCAAGCCTTCCCATCAATTCCTTATTCCGCAAACAAACACATCAACGTCAAAGGGAATAAATCACCCTACGACGGAGATATAACCTATTGGAGTGAACGTAACAGTAAACTCTACGACGGCGAAACCTCTAAAGCTCTAAAACGGCAAAACCATAGGTGTGGATATTGTGGCTTAAAAATGCTAAGTGACGAGAAAATACATCTGCATCACGTGGATAATAATCACTCCAACTGGAAGCAGAAAAACCTTCTAGCCATACACGAAAGCTGCCACGATTACAACCACATGAAGCAAGGCGAAAGCTAAGAACGTCGGGAGCCGGATGCGGGGAAACCAGCACGTCCGGATCTAAGTGAGAGGGGCGGGGAATAATATCCCCCCTCGACTCAACCACTTTACCCGAAAGGGGCGGTCGACAACCAGATCTCCAAGGGAGGGGCAACCATACCCCTCCACCTCGCAAGAGGTAGGCAACTAATTTATCGAATTAAGCAAAGCCGTCCTAAAAGGACGGGGTTTCAACCCAATTTTTTGATGAAAATTAACTGTTTCTGAAGTTGCGTTAAGTTTCTATAAGAGCGGGTCACTTTGCCGGATGTGGGCGCAAGCCCCTAATCTGAAAGTTAAACTAATCTGCAAACCACCAAACACTATCCGAGGAGAGAGGACAAATGCTTGAGTCTTACCGCCAACAGGCTGCTGAAAGAGCCGCCTTGGGAATTCCACCGCTACCATTAGATGCTCAGCAAACGTCTGAACTTTGCGAATTGCTGAAAAATCCCCCAGCCGGCGAAGAGGAAACCTTAGTAGAATTATTGCGCGATCGCGTGCCGCCCGGAGTAGACCAAGCAGCCTACGTCAAAGCAGGATTTTTGACCAGCATCGCCAAAGGAGAAATCCACAGTCCCCTCATCACCCCCACATGGGCAGTTTACCTGCTAGGGACAATGATGGGCGGCTACAACGTCCAATCTCTAATCGATTTGCTCAATCCCACCGCCGAAACCGCCATTCCCGCCACCGCCGCCCGCGCCCTCAGCAAAACTCTGTTAGTATTTGACGCTTTCCACGATGTTCTAGCTTTGTCGGATGTCAATCCCTATGCTAAGCAGGTAGTGGATTCTTGGGCCGATGCGGAATGGTTTACCGGCCGTCCTTTGTTACCAGAAGCCATTACGGTAACGGTGTTTAAAGTGCCGGGAGAGACGAATACCGACGATTTGTCGCCGGCACCTCACGCTACCACGCGGCCAGACATTCCCCTGCACGCTTTGGCGATGCTGGAAAGTAAAATGCCCGGTGCCCTGCAAACCATTGCCGAATTGAAGCAAAAAGGTCATCCCGTAGCCTACGTTGGCGATGTTGTCGGTACCGGTTCGTCGCGGAAATCGGCGATTAATTCCGTGCTGTGGCACATGGGCAATGATATTCCGTTTGTGCCAAACAAGCGCAGCGGCGGTTATATTCTAGGAAGTGCGATCGCCCCGATTTTCTTCAATACCGCCGAAGATTCCGGTGCATTGCCGATCGAATGCGACGTCGCCAAAATGGAAACAGGAATGGTAATTACCATCCATCCCTACCAAGGCGAAATTACCAATGAAGCCGGAGAAATCATCTCCACATTCACCCTCAAACCTGACACAATATTAGACGAAGTTCGCGCCGGTGGCCGAATTCCCCTATTAATTGGACGCACTTTAACCGACAAAACCCGCGAAGCTTTAGGACTAGAACTAAGCACTATTTTCACCCGCCCCACCATCCCAGTAGATACGGGCAAAGGCTTTACCTTAGCACAGAAAATGGTCGGTAAAGCTTGCGGTTTGTCCGGCGTTCGTCCCGGTACATCCTGCGAACCAGTGATGACTACAGTCGGTTCTCAAGATACCACCGGCCCGATGACGCGGGACGAATTAAAAGAACTTGCTTGTTTGGGATTTAGCGCCGATTTGGTAATCCAAAGTTTTTGTCACACCGCCGCTTATCCCAAACCAGTTGATGTCAAAACTCACCATGAATTACCCGATTTCATGGCTCAGCGAGGCGGGGTAGCTTTGCGGCCCGGAGACGGCATTATTCACTCCTGGTTAAACCGGATGTTATTGCCGGATACAGTGGGAACTGGCGGCGATTCTCACACTCGTTTTCCCTTGGGAATTTCTTTTCCTGCGGGTTCGGGATTGGTGGCATTTGCTGCTGCTTTGGGTGTCATGCCGTTGGATATGCCGGAATCGGTTTTAGTGCGGTTCAAAGGTGAATTGCAACCCGGAGTAACCCTGCGGGATGTTGTGAATGCAATTCCCTATGTGGCAATTCAAAAAGGTATGCTAACCGTCGAAAAACAGAACAAGAAAAACATCTTTTCTGGGCGGATTATGGAGATTGAAGGTTTGCCAGATTTGAAGGTCGAGCAGGCTTTTGAATTGACTGATGCCACGGCCGAGCGTTCTTGTGCTGGATGCACGATTAAACTGAGCCCTGAGACTGTTTCTGAGTACATTCGTTCCAATGTCGCGCTGTTGAAAAATATGATGGCGCGGGGCTATAAAGATGGGCGGACTATGATGCGCCGGGTGGCGAAGATGGAGGCATGGCTGGCAAATCCGGTGTTGCTGGAGGCTGATGCTGATGCGGAGTATGTCGAAATCATTGAGATTGATCTGAATGAGATTAAAGAGCCGATTGTGGCTGCTCCCAATGACCCGGATAATGTTAAGTTGTTGAGTGAGGTTGCGGGCGATCGCGTTGACGAAGTATTTGTCGGTTCCTGCATGACAAATATCGGTCACTACCGCGCCACTGCGAAGGTGTTGGAAGGTGCTGGGGAAGTGAAAACTCGCCTCTGGATTTGTCCGCCAACTCGGATGGATGAACAGCAACTCAAAGAAGAAGGTTACTATAGCATTTTTGGAGCCGCTGGAGCTCGTACAGAAATGCCGGGGTGCAGTCTTTGTATGGGAAATCAAGCGCGGGTTAAAGATGCGACAACGGTGTTTTCAACTTCTACTCGAAACTTCAATAACCGCATGGGGAAAGACGCGCAAGTTTATCTCGGTTCTGCTGAATTAGCGGCAGTTTGTTCGCTATTGGGTAAAATTCCCACAGTCCAAGAATACATGGAGATTGTGGCGAAGAAGATTAATCCTTTTGCTGATGATTTGTATCGGTATTTGAACTTCGATCAAATTGCTGGTTTTGAGGATGAAGGGCGAGTGATTGCTTTAGAAGATATGCCTCGGATTGAGGATCTTTTGGGAATTCCCGAAGGCGTGTTGAGCAAGTAAAAAAGTAGAGCAGACCATCGGCTTTATTCATCTGCGTCCATCAGCGTATATCCGCCGACATCTGCGGTTAAAACTCCAAGAAACCGGGTTTTTTACAGCTCTACGGGCTGTAACGAAGTATTTTCACCCAAACCCGGTTTCTGACCACCCGTGCGGTCGGCTTTAAACATAAGTTGTTTTGATGAATAAGTTAAAGCCGAACAATAATAAACTGCTTGAGGATCTATTGAACCGCGAAGACGCGAAGGACACGAAGGAAGAAAGGGGCGGGTTTTACAAATAATAATTGCCTCGGCCTCTCATCATGGCTAATTCAGTAATGTTTAATGCGATCGCACTT
>DMYK01000409.1:4973-6024 GCA_003483675.1 Microcoleaceae cyanobacterium UBA11344 | reverse complement strand
TTCTCGCTCACGCTTTTGGAATTCATATGGGCGTCACAGTTGATACTCACGTCAAACGATTGAGTCAGCGGTTGGGATTGACTAAACATCCAGATCCAATTCGGATTGAGCGAGATTTGATGCTATTATTGCCGCAGCCAGATTGGGAAAATTGGTCAATTCGGCTGGTGTATCACGGGAGAGCGGTTTGTAATGCGAGAAATCCGAGTTGTGATCTTTGTGAGCTTGCAGATTTGTGCCCTTCTGCTAATGCTTCATAGGGTGCGTCAGAAGGGAGGCGATCAACTAGCATTAAACAATAGGAACTGACGCACCTTACAATTTGCTATAATTATTGGCAACAGCTTAATGCTAAGGAAGCAAGTATATGAGTATTGCGATTTCCCTGAGTCCAGAAATAGAGGCACTACTTCGTGAAAAAGCCGCTCGCCAAGGAGAAGACATTAGCCTTGTTGCGGCCGAATTGCTAACTCGGATATTAGAATGGGAAGCGCGAGACTCTGAAGAAGCTATTGAGGGCATTCAGCAGGGATTAAATGATTTTGAGTTAGGACGGTTCCGTTCTTTTGATGAATTTGCTAAATCACAGCGCACCAAGTACAATTTTCCAGCGAATTGATGACATATCTCATTGAAATTTCTAGCGTTGCAGAAGCAGAAGCTGATAGTGCATTCCTGCTATTATCTCAGATGACATCATCAGAGAAAGCAAGAGAGTGGTATGAGGGATTGTTGAAGGCGATCGAGTCTTTATCAGCGATGCCAAAACGCTGTCCTATCGCCAGGGAGAATCAATACTTCAGTAAAGAAATTAGACAATTACTTTACGGTAAAGGGCGCAATTCATACCGCATTCTTTTCACTATTGCCGAAAGTGAAGATGTTTCCGCAGTTCGCATCCTCCACATTCGACACGCTGCACAACAAACTCTTGGCGAGAACCAGGAGTAGTTCGTAGGGTGCGTCAGTTGGGATGCGAGCAACGATCGATCGCACAATCTTAGCTGACGCACCCTAAAAATGAGATCGGTTGTTCTGTACAAATAAAAAT
>DMYK01000409.1:0-4752 GCA_003483675.1 Microcoleaceae cyanobacterium UBA11344 | reverse complement strand
CGGACTCGCTTGCGTAACCGCTGCTGGGCGACTGGTCGGCCGAGAGGTTTCTACCGGGATTTTGGTTTGTCTCGCAACATGATTCGAGAAATGGCTCACGAAGGTCTTTTGCCCGGTGTAGTTAAGTCTAGCTGGTAGTAGAAAGAANNNGTTCGGCAACGGATTTTGTAACGGATGTAACGGATATCAGAAAGAAGGAAGAGGGAAGAAAGAAGAAGGAAGAAGGAAGAAAGCCCTTCGACACTTTGACGGAGTTTACCCGCTCGCGTAGCGGCGCACNNGTCGAAGGGCGAGCGTGCAACGCTTCGCTCAGGGTACGAAGAAAGAAGAAAAAACTCACAATCAATTAATCGGCAAGATTATGTTTTGGGTTGATTCTTGTTTCCTAATTCTGAGTTAAATTTTCCTCTTTCTTGCTTCACTGGCCGCAGCATTTATCTATGCCGAGACTTTCTAATAATAAGTCGCTGACGGCGTTGGCGATCGCAAATTCGCCGTAGAAACTTTTAGAAAAATCATAGGCTTGCATTTCGGTGACGATCGCAATTACGAGGCTACCCACATCATTTTCGCCTTCCATGCGCTGGCGAACGTAGATTTGGGTAGCTCTTTTCGCTATTTGCTCGTTGGCTGCTTCTGGGATAAACTCAGAGTCAAGCCATGCGAGCAGTGTTTGTTGAAGCCATTGGCCTTCTTGCTCTGGGTTTTTGGCTGGCGGCAAAGTAATAGGTGCGATCGATTCTGACATGATTATGCCTATTTGCTCATTGGTAATTGTTGGCTGTTAACGGTCAACTGACAAACAACTGATAAATTTATGCAATATGATATACCGACAATTATACAAGGATACGCGCAAGGCTACTTCTTGATGGCAAATGACGGCGAGGATAGTTTGGGGTGGTATTCCAGCCGCCAACGGGCGCTGCTCCCCCTGGATGAGAGATTTACCTATCCGAAATCGCTCCGCCGTCAAATCAATCAAAATCGGTTTTCGGTGGCTGTAAACCGCGATTTTGGGGCGGTGGTTGAGGGTTGTGCCGATCGCGAAACGACTTGGATTTCTAAGGAGCTCAAACAGATTTACTGGGGTTTGTATGAGGCCGGTTGGGCTTACAGCTTCGAGACTTGGTGTGGGGATGAACTTGCGGGCGGAATTCTCGGATTGTCGATCGGCGGCGCGTTTATTGGCGAGTCGATGTTTTATCGAATTCCAGAGGGTTCTAAGGTGGCGATGGTGAAGTTGGTAGAGAGATTGCGCGATCGATCTTATCTGCTTTTCGATGCTCAAATGAACAATCCCCACCTCGAAAGATTCGGCTCTTATATTGTCAAAGAAAAACAATATAACACTCTTTTGCGGGCAGCATTAAAGCGTAAATGTTCCTTATTTTAACTAACATAAGACTTACGCATGGGTGCCCAGAAACCGGGTTTTTTACGAAAATATTGTATCTCAGCCTTTAAGGAGTGAAAAACCCGGTTTCTTTGGTCGGTAGGGGAGTGATATATTTTTCCTTGGGTGGGGGCGGGTTTACGAGATACTTAATTTTAAACATAGATGGTTTGTAAAACCCGCCCCTACAAATTTATGAATTACCAATGATAAATAGCTGATTGAACAATATCTATGTAGGGGCGGGTTTCACCAACAATAATTGCCTGAAACCAACAATATCGTAAACCCGCCCCCACCCGATGACGAGCATAAAATACTATAATTAAACTGAGATACTTCTCGGAGACAACCACTATGCAAGTCACAACCGCAGAAATCATTTATCCTTCCAGCGACGGTCAACCAATGGCAGAAAGCACCATTCAATACGAATTAATTGTCAAAATCAAAGAAGGCTGCGAATCGCTGTTTAAAACTGACCCAAACGTTTTTGTAGCCGCCGATTTACTCTGGTATCCCGTTGAGGGGAGAATAGATATTTCTCAAGCACCTGATACGATGGTGGTGTTTGGCAGGCCAAAGGGCGATCGCCTTTCCTACATACAATATCGAGAGGATAATATCCCTCCTCAAGTCGTCTTTGAGATTCGGTCCCATAACGACCGCAACACTAAAATGAATAAGAAACTTTCATTTTACCACCGTCATGGAGTTGAGGAATATTACCTTTACGATCCCGAAACAAATGAGTTGGAAGGTTGGCAAAGAATTGAGGGAATGTTAGAAGTAATTGAGCCGATGGAGGGATGGATCAGTCCGAGATTAGGAGTGCGATTTGAGTTGGGAGAAGATGGGTTAGAAATTTATCGACCTGATGGAGAAAAGTTTCTTTCCTATGGGGAATTGGAAGCAGATAGAGCATTAGGCCGCCAGCGTCTACAACAAGAAGCTCAAAGGGCTGAACAAGCAGAGCAAAAAGCTGAACGTTTAGCCGCCAAATTGCGCGAATTGAACATCGATCCTGATAGCGTTTAAGCCCCCATAAATGCTAAGAAACCGGGTTTTTTGCTGTTTTGCCGACTGTAACGAAGTATTCTCGTAAAAACCCGGTTTCTGACCCCTCGCAGGGCGAATGAGAGATTTGGTCGATCGCCCTTCACTCCAACCCGATATACTACAATATATAATACAGATATTTGACCCAAAATCCTGAGAGCTCAAAAAAATCCGAATCGCGGCCCCTTGAATGTGCAAAAATGTTCAAGCAAACATTAGTAAATTAGGACTTATGCACTGTAACGGAATTCTGTCATCCTGAGCCATTCACTACGTTCTGCAAGTAAACTCCGCGAAGGATCTATCAGAGGCCCCAGATGCTTCGTTATCCTTTGCTACGCTAAGGACTCAGCATGACAGTTGAGTGCATAAGTCCTGTAAATCTTACAAGGAGAAATTGTTGTGGATTCCAAATACAACCCCCAATCCATAGAAGAAAAATGGCAACAGACATGGGCTGAGCAAAACTTAGACCAAATGCCAGAAAAGAGCGATCGACCTAAATTTTATGCCTTATCCATGTTCCCCTATCCGTCGGGAAGCCTGCACATGGGCCATGTCCGCAACTACACAATTATTGATGTAATTGCCAGATTCAAGCGAATGCAAGGCTATCAGGTATTGAATCCGATGGGATGGGACGCTTTTGGTTTGCCTGCAGAAAATGCCGCCATCGAGCGAGGAATTCCGCCGGCACAATGGACTTATCAAAATATTGCCCAAATGAAAGGGTTATTTCAGCGTTTAGGTATTTCCTTTGATTGGACAAAAGAAGTTACAACTTGTTCTCCCGATTATTATCGGTGGACTCAATGGATTTTCTTGCAATTTTTAGAAGCAGGATTAGCATATCAAAAAGAAGCCGCAGTTAATTGGGACCCCATCGACCAAACAGTCTTAGCAAACGAACAAGTCGATAATGAAGGTCGTTCCTGGCGTTCCGGTGCCCAAGTCGAACGCAAATTATTGCGGCAATGGTTCCTCAAAATTACCGATTATGCCGAACAGTTATTAAATGACTTAGACCAATTGCCAGATTGGCCTGAAAGAGTCAAATTAATGCAAGCAAATTGGATCGGCAAATCAGTCGGTGCTTACTTGGAATTTCCGATTGTCGGGATGGATGAAAAAATCGCTGTTTTCACCACTCGCCCCGACACAGTTTATGGCGTTAGTTATGTTGTTTTGGCACCGGAACATCCATTAACTAATCGCGTTACTACACCTGACAGAAAAGCGGCCATTGAAACCTTTGTGAAAGAAGTGGCACTGCAAAGCGAAATCGATCGCACAGCAGAAGACAAACCCAAGCGCGGCATTCCCACAGGCGGCAAAGCAATCAATCCTTTCAACGGCGAAGAAATTCCCATTTGGATAGCCGATTATGTGCTGTACGAATATGGCACCGGCGCAGTTATGGGAGTACCGGCCCACGACACGCGAGATTTCCAATTTGCCAATCAAAATCAGTTGCCAATTAAAGTAGTAATTGTAGATGATGATGAGTGGCCGTTGACCGAAGCTTACACAGAACCAGGAATTATGATTAATTCTGAAAGCTTCAACGGCATGGATTCAATTAAAGGCAAAGCAGCGATTATTAGATATGCCGAAAATGCAGGCTGCGGCAAAGCGCGAGTCCAATATCGCTTGAGAGATTGGTTGATTTCTAGACAGCGTTATTGGGGCGCTCCCATTCCCGTAATTCACTGTCCAAACTGCGGCACAGTACCCGTACCCCAATCGGAATTGCCCGTATTGTTGCCGGAAAATGTGGAATTTACGGGCAAAGGTTCGCCTTTAGCCAAGATGGAAGATTGGGTAAATGTTCCTTGTCCGAGTTGCGGCACTCCGGCGAAGCGAGAAACAGATACGATGGATACTTTTATTGATTCTTCGTGGTATTTCTTGCGCTATCCCGATGCGAGTAATCAGGAGAAAGTATTTGACACGGCGAAAATCAATGATTGGATGCCCGTGGATCAATATGTCGGCGGAATTGAACACGCAATCCTACATTTACTGTATTCGCGCTTCTTTACTAAGGTTTTGCGCGATCGGGGTTTGATCAATTGCGACGAACCATTTAAGCGCCTATTAACTCAAGGCATGGTGCAGGGAATAACCTACAAAAATCCCGTTACTGGCAAATACGTTCCTTCGGCAGAAGTAGATGCGGCAAATCCAAAAGATCCTGAGACTGGGGAAGCTTTAGAAGTCTTCTATGAGAAGATGTCTAAGTCAAAATACAATGGTGTTGACCCCTTGCAAGTGATGGAAAAATACGGGGTAGATAC
>DMYK01000194.1 GCA_003483675.1 Microcoleaceae cyanobacterium UBA11344 | reverse complement strand
GGTAAAACCGATATTTATCAAGGCTTTCAGGCTTAAGTTGACACTCCTTGGGCACGGTGGAGTGTCCCTAGGGGGATCTGGGGTGTACTTCATAAACGTGGAATCTGCTGTATCCAGCCCTCAAAAAAATAGCTTCAAATCTCCTCAACAGGTGCAGGTTCCCAAACCTCCCCGTATTTCTCCTTCAATTCGTGCCAATTTTCCACCTGTCCCGCTTCATATTCACCCGGTTTTCCCCACTGTAAAAATGCACTCAAAGCAGGCTCATTTTGCTCATCCAAAAAACGAATTGCATAAGTAGTAAAATTGCCTCTTTTTGCCTCACCCGTCTCGAACTTCACCTGTTTTATTTTGTCCATATTCAGGTGAAATTCAAATATTTCGGCGTGCATATTTGCATATTTACCTTTCGGCAATTCCGCATAAAACAGCTTGTGAATTGAACCGCGCACTTCCAAGACAGCGGCGCTGCTAGTTACAATTAAACGCAGCGTTCCTAATTTTTCGCAAGCTTCTAAGAATTCTTTCAGGTTAGACATAATTTCGTAATTGGGAATGGGGCATTGGGAATGGGGCCTTGGGAATGGGGCCTTGGGAATGGGGCCTTGGGAATTAGAACCAATAACCAATAACAACCAACCAATAACCAATAACAACCAACCAATGACTAATGACTAATGACTACTGACTAATGACTATTTTTCATGCAGTTCGTAAGCAGCGACAATCCGCTGTACTAGCGGGTGTCGCACCACATCCGCCTGAGAGAATTCGCAGAAAGCAATCCCTTCAACGTGGCGCAGAATTTTTTGTGCAACTGCTAATCCCGATGGTTGGTTCGGCGGTAAATCCGTTTGAGTGATATCGCCAGTCACTACCATTCTCGATCGAAAACCCAGACGAGTCAACACCATTTTCATTTGAGCTGGCGTCGTATTTTGAGCTTCGTCTAAAATTACGAAAGCATTACTGAGTGTGCGCCCCCGCATATAAGCTAAAGGAGCTACTTCTATGAGCCCTCTTTCCATTAAGTCGGCCATTTTTTCCGAGTCCATCATTTCCTGGAGGGCGTCGTAAAGCGGGCGCAAATAGGGATCGACTTTTTGCTGCAAATCTCCAGGCAAAAATCCTAATTTTTCCCCTGCTTCTACAGCCGGTCGCGTTAAAATTAGCCGTTCGTACTGCTTGCTCAACAGTGCTTGGACGGCGATAATAGCTGCTAGAAACGTCTTACCAGTACCGGCTGGCCCTATGCAAAAAGTTAGGTCGTGGGTGCGTACAGCTTGGACGTACTGTCGCTGCTTGAATGTTTTGGCTCTGATTTCTTCGCCGCGGCGGGTTTTGGCGAGAACGTCTCGCTGTAAGTCTTGCAAATCGTCTTGGCGGTTGGTATCCAAAGCGTGGCGCGCCGTCTGGATTTCCACTCCGGTAATAGTTTTGCCTGCTTTCCAGAATTCGGAGAGCGATCGCACTAATTTATGACACAATTCTACTTGATTTTTCGTGCCTGAAATCAGCAGTTCTTGGCCTCGCATTACCAAATTTGCGCCGGTTTGCTTAGAGATCATTTTCAGATTTTCTTCTTGATGGCCTGCGAGCGACATGGCGCTTTGAGTGTTTGGCAACTCTATTGTCAGTGTTTCAGTCATGCCAACATAATATCTCCCTAAATCAGCACTTAAATTTTCACAATTAACAGTTAAATCAGCAACATCTTCCAAACAAAAAGACACCCGGTACTAGCTTTTACCTAGTATCTAAGGTGTCCTTGATATTTAGCTCCCAAATGAGTTTGGTGCTTCAGGTACAAATTAAGTCTCCTTTCTATCAAGTCAGGCAACTTTAGAGTTGAGATTTTAGAGTTGAGAGTTGAGATTTTAGATTTTAGATTGACCTCATCCAATTGAGATTTTATATTTGAGATTTTTGTCCGATCGAACAATCGACAATCTAAAATCAGACGGGGCTTGTAACAAAAAGTCTACAACAGGTCATCTAAAATCTCAAATTTTTGGGTAGCAGAACAGTTAATAGCCGGGAGTATTTCTGCTAGTTCTAAACGTTGGTGTGTTAGTACGGCGAGGTTGCTCTCTCGGAGGTCTGCTAGCTAAGGTCGTGGGTGGCGGTGCGGAAGTTCGGGGTCGGAAGTCGCCTCGATCGCGCGTACCACGCTCGGGGCGATCGCCCCTGGGTGCCGGTGAGCGCTGATCACCTGCTTCCCCATCATAGATGTCTAAGTAGAGGGACTGGCCCACCGTCTGCGCCACCGCTTCGAGAGTAGTTCTAATTGCCTGAATATTGCGTCCACCCCTACCGTACACCCGCCCTTTGTCCGGATCGTCAAAAGCGAGGCGAACCCACACCCGCGACTGTCGCGGGTGCAATTCACAATCAACCCGCAAAGACGCGGGCGACTCTAAAAAAGGCCCAATTAAAAACTGCACCAATCCTGCGTAGTTGGGGCTAGGCGACTGTTGCTGAGTTGCTGGATTCAAGGTTGGCTCCGGCTCCGACTTGTTCAAATACATTGGCTTTTCTAAGGATGTCACGCACAGTGTCTGTTGGCTGAGCGCCTTGTTGCAGGCGCTTGACAATCGCTGGAACATCCAGCCTCGTTTCGTTATTTCTGGGGTTGTAAAAGCCGAGCTCTTCTAGAGGACGGCCATCGCGGCGGGTTGAACTGTTCATCGCTACAATCCGGTAGCTTGCCTCGCGTTTTTTGCCGTATCGTTTCAATCGCAGTTTGATCATCTTCTTGCACAATAGTCCTCTCCCAATTGTGACATACTCCACGCGCGAAATCTCAGATTATGCTGTGGGCTCAATCTCAAATCTCAAATCTCAAATCTCAAATTGATTGACTTCTTCCCTCAGCCTCCCAATAAAATATCGCTACGATTTGCCGCCCCCAAGGCGGGTTTCGCGCCGTCAATGTGGGGCTCCATTGCCAGCGGCAACGTTGGTGCAATACCCCACTGCNNGCACCAACTTTTGCAAAAACAAATCTTGCTGCGCTCTCAAAGAGTCCCAATCGGTGCCGCGATTGATAATTGCAAACCAAACTAAACCCCGATCGCGCGTCGGTATCGCTCCAGCCAAGGCAATCACGCTGTCCAAGGTGCCTGTTTTCACCACAGCNNAGCTTGGGGGGGAATGTGTCGGTGTTCGACAGTGCCTAGATCGCGCCCAGACACCGGAAACAAGTCAGCAATCGTCAGTGGAGTAGTCTGAAGGTAGCGCCCGATCGCCTGCATCATCCCACAAGCCGCCCTGGGAGACATCCGATTTTCCATTCCCAATCCCGAACCATTCACTAATTGAAGTTCCGCCGCCGGCACACCCGCCGCCCAAGTCGCTTGCTGCTGCACGATTTTTGCCCCGCCCAAATTGTCGGCCAGCATCTGAGCAATTTCATTATCGCTGTGGACGTTCATCTGCTTGAGAATTTCCGCTAAAGGGAGCGATCGACGCTTCAGCAACAAACGCGAAGCAGGTAAAAATTTCCGAGCCACGCCCCCATCCACCGCCACCTGTGGCTTTCTAGTTCCCGGAGCCATCTTAGAATAAATTGCCTGCACATCCGGTGGCCAACTGCGACCATCGAGGGCCTGCCGCAAGATCTCCCCCGCAGCCACAGGCTCGGACTGATAATTGATGCGGAAATTGCCAGTCACAATTAAATTTCCTGCCACCCGATTAATACCCATTTGATTGAGAGCATTACCAACGGCGATCGCCTCCTCCCACACAAACAGCGGATCACCCCCGCCACTGACCACCAAATCCCCCTGCAACACACCCTGGGCGATCGGTCCCGTCCCCCGGAACCACGTTTCAAACTGATAATCCGCGCCCCAAGTTTCCAGCGATGCCAAAGAAGTCGCAATCTTAGTCAGCGAAGCCCCCGGCATCAGCGTCGTCCCCTCCTGACTTACCAGCGGCACCATTCCCGACTGCATCCAAACTCCCTGATTCCCCTCAATCAGCCCCTTCGCCTTCAAATCTGTTAAAAATTCTCGCACCGTCGCTGCTGCGGGCAAATCTGGATTAGCCAAGGGCACTCCCCCCACAGCTAAATCGACCGCCAACACCAACCCGGGCATTCCTCCTTGCCAAGCCAGAACTGACGCGGCATTCAGCCCCACACTGCGTACCCCAGCCATCTCCAGCCACAGAGACATGATTCCCGAACTAAATAAATCCAGCATTTTTTACTCCTAAATTTTCTGAATAACTATGGCATTCAGTTTTTCAATTTGCAGTCAATAATAGTAAAGTTGACTGTTCGCTGTTCGCTGTTCGCTGTTCGCTGTTCGCTGTTCGCTGTTGACTGTTCGCTGGCGGCACGACCACAGTCAACCGTCAACCGTCAACTGTCAACCGTCAACCGTCAACCGTCAACAGTTAACTGACATAGGAATTCTGAACTCAGGCTCCCAACTTCCTGGTAGAATTTTAGTGTTTATCAAACATTGGTCAATGGGATCGACACGCGCAAGAATTGCAATAGACGCTATGGGCGGGGATCATGCCCCCGCCGAAGTTGTGGCGGGAGCGCTGAAAGCACAAGAAGAATTAGGCGTAGAGATTTTGCTAGTGGGTGATCCACAGCAAATAGAAGCCTCGCTCCTGCAACAAGACGCGATCGGTCGCGTCTGTAAAGGTCAGCTAGAAATCGTTCCTTCTGAAGGAACGGTGGAAATGCACGAAGAAGCTTTGAGTGCCCTCAAACGCAAGCCCAAAGCTTCGATTAACGTAGCGATGAACTTGGTGAAGCACCAGCAAGCCGATGCTGTGGTGTCCGCCGGTCACTCCGGCGCTGCTATGGCTGCGGCCCTGCTGAGATTAGGGCGAATACCCGGAATCGATCGCCCCGCGATCGGTGCGGTGTTGCCGACAATGATACCGAACCGCGCTGTACTGATTCTCGATGTCGGCGCGAATGTGGACTGCCGCCCCAAATTTTTGGAGCAGTTCGCTGTTATGGGAACTATTTACAGCCAGTACGTGCTGGGCGTGGCCTCACCCAAAATCGGTTTGCTCAACATTGGCGAAGAACCTTCTAAAGGTAACGACGCTGTGGTACGCACCCACCAGTTATTGGTGGACAATCCTCACATTCCTTTTGTGGGCAATGCCGAAGGCCGCGATGTACTATCGGGGAACTTCGACGTGATTGTCTGCGACGGGTTTGTCGGCAACGTTTTGTTGAAGTTTGCTGAAGCGGTGGGCGAAGTCGTGGTGCAAGTGCTTAAGGAAGAATTGGCTGCGGGACTCCAAAATCAAATTAGCGCTCCCCTACTGCAAGAAAGCCTGAGAGGGTTTAAGCAGCGGGTTGACCACGTTGAACACGGCGGCGGTTTGCTGTTGGGCGTTGCTGGAGTTTGCATTATCAGCCACGGTTCGTCTCAAGCTGCTTCAATTTGCAATGCTGTTCGTTTGGCTAAGGGTGCTTTTGACAACCAAGTGATCGAGCGTATTCAAGGGGAATATCGCAAAAGCGCTCTGGAACAAGAAGCTAGGAATTAGAGGCAGTACGCGGGAATTAAAAATTAAAAATGTCCCATTAAAAATGTATGCTTAAACAAGCTGTTTTGCTTAAATAGGACTTACGCACGCTCGACGGAATTCTGTCATCCTGAGTCCTGAGCCTTTCGTTCCTCAAGGTCAACTCACGGCAGGATCACGCAGGATCGCTCAGAGGTCTGAGATGCTTCATGATCCTGCGCTCACGCTCAGGACTCAGCATGACAGTTGACTCGTAAGTCCTGTTAAAAAAAGTAATTTCAGTCCTGTAAAAAACACTTTTAATTTGTAGTTTTTAATTTTTAATTTCTCGACCGACAGCGAGTAAATGGAGAGGAATGTTGCAGCAATCAGGGTTCGGCATTGTCGTCACGGGTAGCGGTTCTTGTACGCCGCAGGTTGCGCTGGATAATCACAGTTTGAGTCAGATTGTGGAAACCTCTGACGAGTGGATAGCGGCGCGAACGGGAATTCACTCCCGCAGATTGGCGACTGATGGAATATCTTTGTGCGATTTAGCCACAGAGGCATCTCAAAAGGCGATCGCAATGGCAGAAATTTTGCCGACTGATATCGATTTGATTATTTTGGCTACCTCAAGCCCTGACGATTTGTTTGGTAGTGCTAGTCAAATTCAATATCGGTTGGGCGCGACAAAAGCTGTGGCTTTTGATTTGACAGCAGCTTGTTCGGGCTTTGTTTTTGGTTTAGTGACAGCCTCGCAGTTCATTCGGACAGGGGTTTATCAAAATGTGTTGCTGATCGGAGCGGATATTTTGTCTCGCTGGGTGAATTGGTCCGATCGAGGTAGTTGCATTTTATTTGGAGATGGGGCGGGTGCGGTAGTATTACAAGCTTCAGAAACCGATCGCCTGTTGGGATTTGAAATTCGCAGCGACGGCACCCAAAATTCCTCTCTCAACTTGGCTTACAAAGGAGAGTCAAAAGAATTAATTGATGGCATCAGGATCGGACAAGGTGCATTTCAACCCATCACTATGAATGGTCAAGAAATCTATCGTTTTGCTGTGAGAAAAGTCCCGGAAGTGATCGAAAAAGCGATGTTTCGGGCAAATATCAGCGTCACAGACATTGACTGGCTGCTGTTACACCAAGCTAATCAGCGGATTCTCGATGCAGTGGCTCAAAGGCTAAAGATTCCGCCGGAAAAAGTCATCAGCAATTTGGCAAATTATGGCAATACCTCAGCGGCTTCTATTCCACTGGCTCTAGATGAAGCTGTGCGTCAGGGTCAAGTTAAAGCGGGCGATACTATTGCTGTGGCTGGCTTCGGTGCTGGTTTGACTTGGGGGGCGGTGATTTTTCAATGGGGAAGATAAATATTGGGTAGCCGGCTGCTGGCGATCGCCCTGTTTTTGAGTGGGAGACTGAAAATCCTGTTTTGGCGCGATCGACTTTCCCAGGATTGAAGCTTGGTAATTATCCTGTCAATATTAATTAGATGCCACCAGCCCAAAGAAATCAGACAAATTCACAAAAAAATCGCAGTTGTATGTTATAATTGTGAGTCGCGCATAGAGAGTTAGTCAACCGAAAGATAGTGGATACCAGCCAGCGAAATTATGAGCGAGAAACAAAGAACTCTTTTAAATAACATCCGCAATCAGAAATTAGCAACTACCAATTAGCAAATAACCGGAAAAATGACTAAAACAGCATGGGTATTTCCCGGACAAGGTTCCCAGGCGATCGGGATGGGTGCAGACTTATTAAACTTGCCAAAAGCCAAAGCCAAATTTGAGCTAGCAAAAGAGATTTTAGGCTGGTCTGTCCCGGAAATTTGCCAAGAAGAAGCAAAACTCTCTCGGACTCTCTACACTCAGCCTTGCTTGTACGTGATCGAAAGCATTTTGACCGATTTAGTGCGCGAAAAGTTCGATCGGCCCGCAGTGGTTGCAGGTCACAGTTTAGGAGAATACACTGCCCTTTACGCAGCAGGTGTTTTTGACTTTGAAACAGGATTGCGCTTAGTTAAACGCCGCGCCGAACTCATGGATAATGTCTCCGGCGGGCAAATGGTGGCTTTGCTCGGATTCGACAGACAGGAACTAGAACTGCAAATTCAATACAGCCGAGACGTGGTGCTGGCCAACGATAACAGCGAAGCACAAGTCGTCATTTCTGGAACGCCGACAGCAGTAGAAGAATTGCTTGCCAAAATCAAAGTCAAACGGGCCGTTAAATTGAATGTTTCCGGCGCGTTTCACTCTCCCCTGATGTCATCAGTGGCGAATGAGTTTCAACAAGTTTTAAAATCTGCAAGGTTTTCTGATGCTAAGATGCTGGTTCTCTCTAACTCTGAACCGTCAGCCACTACAAGCGGAGCTACTTTGAAGCAGCGATTGTCTCAGCAGATGACCAAAGGCGTGCGCTGGCGTGAGATTTCGCTGCAATTGCCACTACAGGGTATCGATCGCGTGGTGGAAATAGGCCCCGGGAAAGTCCTGACAGGTTTGATTAAACGAACAACTCCAGATTTAACACTGGTAAATGTTAGCAGTTTTGCAGATTTGCCAAAATAATCTGTTGTTAACCTCAAAAAAACAGAATACGCAGACCCCCGACTTGTTTAAGCAGTCGGGGATCTAATTGCCGATAGCTCGAAGAGGGCGATCGACAAATCCTGATGTACACTTAAGCGTAAGAACCAAGCTAATCTGACATTCCTATGAAAAAAGTCCTTTACTGGTTGATGGGCGAAAAGGCAGGCAGAACCATAGTAGGCGCCTGGAATTGGATGTGGGGACTGCCCGTAGAATCCGGTGGTAAGGTGGCGGTGGCGGTGGCCGAAGAGTCTTTGCGATCGATGCAAGAATCAGTGCAAAAACTAGCAACAGCAGTCTCAACTCAAGTTGCAGCCTACCAGCGCGCCAAAACCAAATATGAAGAAAAAGTTAGGGAAATGCAAAATATCGAGCGCCAAGCCGTCACAGCCCAGCGCAACGGCAACGAAGAAGCAGCCCGCTTGGCAATGTCGAAGGTAATTCAGACAGAACAAATTTTGCCACAGTTAGAAGCCCAAGTAAAACAAGCCGAACAGTTCGTTAACGCTTCCAAAGACAAGCTAAATCGAGAGCGGACAAAGCTCGAAGCCTACAAAACCGATATGCAAAATATGAAAGATATGGCCGAGATTAACGAAGCCCTCGGAGCCATAGCCAAAGTCAATAACGACTTGAGTATTGATTCAGCTCGATCGCAATTCGAGCAAGCCAAAAACGCCGTTCAAGGCCGCAACCTCCAACAGCAAGCTTTAGCAGAGCTATCTGAGAACCCCCAAGAAAGACTTCAGGCAGAATTAGAAAATATGACCATAGATGATGAGGTTAATCGCAGGCTGCAAATGTTAGACGGCTCCAACAACAAATAACTTAGTAACTTTCGCAATCAAGGAGAATTTTATGGCTAAGAGTAGCGGGCCTCCCCCCATAGTTTTTATTTTGTTATTTTTCTTGCTCGCCGGTGGCGGCGCGTTCTTTTTTCTGAAAAAACCAGCATCCCAGGATGCCAGCAATACTCCCACACCCGCAAGCGGTGGTGGAGCCAATCTGCCTCCCGTCGCGCCAGTACCCGGTGGTGCTGCGCCTGTTTCGGCTAGTTCCTTTGCGCTTCCAGCTTCTGTTGCTGCGGGTACGGCGGTGAGAATTGACGGTTCTACCAGCATGGTGACAATCAATCTCAACCTTAAGAATGGCTTTCAGACCAAGTTTTCTGGCGCTACAGTCGTGGCAAAAGCAAATGGTTCTGCAAACGGAATTAAGGATTTGGTGGCGGGAACAGCCGATATTGCTGGGGTATCGCGACCTTTGACTGCTCAAGAACAAGGTCAGGGTTTGGCAGCAGTGCCCGTTGCCCTAGATACGATCGCCCTTGTAGTCGGCACTAACAACCCCTTCAAAGGAGGTTTAACCGTCGCTCAAGTTCAAGATATTTTCAAGGGAACTGCTCAAGATTGGTCGAAAGTCGGCGGTCCGGCGGGCCCAATTAAAGTAATTAATCGACCAGAAGTTAGCGGCACTCACCAGACGTTTAAAGAACAAGTGCTCTCTGGTGCTAATTTTGGTACGGGGCCAAATATTACTACGCTCGATCGAGATGCGACAACTCCTCTGCTGCAAGCTTTAGGCAATAACGGCATTGGCTATGCGACTTTCGCTCAAGTAGTCAATCAGAAAACAGTGCGGGTTGTGCCCGTCAACGGTGCGACGCCGGATGCTGGGAATTATCCTTACAAGCGGCAGTTGTACTACGCTTACAAAAATCCTCCCAGCCAAGTGGTTAAGGATTTCTTGGGTTACGCGACTTCCCCTGAAGGACAAAAAGCGATGCTGGCCGAAAATTGAGCCTTGGCAAAGTTTTGACATTCAGGAGTTCGCCAGAATAAATTCTGGCGCTACACAAGTGAAATAGTCCGCCTGCGCGGACTTGATTTTTTTGGCAAGGGTAAGGTGCGCAGTGCGCACCCACAAACCTCAGTCAGGTGCGCAGTGCGCACCC
>DMYK01000530.1 GCA_003483675.1 Microcoleaceae cyanobacterium UBA11344 | reverse complement strand
GCCAGCAAGGCGAAATACGCGACTGGGATTTTTGTTACTTTTGTCGGCTTTCATCACTTCAATGAGCAAATTTTGAAGATAGCGCCACTGTTTCGGGGCGATCGGCTCATCAAACACCCAGTACGGTTGCATGGATTTGTCACCGCTGTACACAGTAAAGGTCGGTTCGACAAACCCTAGATAACTCCATTTCTCAAACTGTTCCGCCAGCGAGATGTCATCCCATTCACAGAAGATGGCACAGCACTGTTTGATTTCTGCGTCGGTATGCCCGCCATCCGCACCGTTGACTACGACGTAGACACCACGCCCATCTGATTGGTATTTTTCGATTTTTTCCCAAGACAAAAGACTTTCTTTCCGGCCTCTATCATCATTTTTGCGTGGGTCTGAGCTGTGATAGAAAAATCTGAGGTAAATGTTGTCGCCTGGTCTGTAGCCCAAATATTCGAGATGCTTTGAGGCTTGAGTGCGATCGACTCGTAGATTGTTCATGATTTTTTCTCTGTTACAAAAGTTTGAAGTTTGAATCTGAGGCGATCGATTTCTGAGTTCAGTCGATCGCGCTCGATTTCTAAATCAAAAATATCTTCTTTCAAAGAAGATATTTTTTGGGCTGTTTGCGAGCGAGCCACAACGGTAAGCTTGAGTTCGCATTCAACACAAAGTCCGTTGGTAAGGTTGCCGAAGCGACGTTTGCCGTCTGAGTGATAGTTGGTGCGACACCATCCGTTTTTGGTCATTTTTTTCCGTGACTCACTTTTGTGTTTTAAATTGAAAGTAGTCACTCAAGATTGCTTCGACCAAATCGCCTACAGCAATTCTTTGGGTGGCAGCCAAAATTCGGATTTGGCGATCGGTATCTTCGGTCAAAGTCATAGTCCGTTTTACTCTGGTTGCTTTTGTTTTCATGGTGGAAAGCTCTTATCCATATTTATTTACCATTCTACCTTAATATGACACAAGAAATATCGAATTTAAGATTTATTTTAGATTTATTTTAGATTTCAAGGATTTCAAGGATTTTTTGGATGGTTTTAAGAAACCTACTCATTTTCAGAAGCTAGTTCAGCAGCCAGATGCTGAACTAGCTGTGCTTTTGAGGATTGCATAGAAAATTATTGATATTTTTTATTCAAAGTTTACCATTATTGGTAAATAGCTGATATATTGGTAAATAGGAGTGGAAACTAACTTACGAGTATAGCTATGACCAAATTACGGACAACGTTTCAGACTTTGGATTTGGAAGGATTTGAGTTCGATCGCGCGCAACAGTACACAGGAATCACCCGCGAAATGGTAGATGTGGCTTGTGCGGTGCTTCAGAAGAATCGGATAGGGATTGCAGTTCGATCAGTAAACCAAGCTCTCAAGGAAATCTACGGTGTCGGAGGAAGCACCGATATTGTTTGCAAGCTAGTAAAAGAATGGCGGACAGATAATCTGTCGCTGATAAAGCAAGGAAGAACAGAGAAGGATTTAGCAACGGCGCTTTTGGAATGTGCCGATGATGGTTTAGTTGACGAGTCAGAAATTCCTGAAGAATATTTGACAGTTTCTCGTCAAATGGCGATCGCAAGTTATCGGTTGGCTTATCAAAAAGCTGATACGAGTGTCAGTGGCGATCGCATGAAATATCTGGCATCAGAAAATGAAGTAATGCGCCAACAGCTCAAAGATTTTCCTCAGTTGCAGATGGAAATCAGTTTCTATAAGTCGGAGTACGATCGCCAACGAGTGGAATTACGTGAAGCTTACATGAATCTGAACAAGCAACAGCTAGCGGATTCCGATCAATTTCGTCAACAGTTGGATTCATTACAAGCCGATCGAAATGAATTAGATGCAAAGTTGACTGTTGCTGAGAAACGGTTGGCAGAAGTTGCGGAATTAGAAACTAAAGAGCGCGATCGCCAGAATGAGATTTCTCGACTCAGCGGACAGTTGGAAGCACGGGAACGGGAGATTTCATCGTTACATTCTCAGATGCAAACTCTGCAAGCTAATGTGGGTGAAAAACAGGTTTTAGAGGCTCAGTTGGAGCAGCTTCGTTCTCAACTCAAAGAATCTTCTCTGACTATCACTAATCTTCAAAGTCAGAGACTCGGTACTGGTTCCTTAGAAGTTGACGTAAATGTTGACAGTTTGATCACAGAAAAAGAACAGTTGGAGATTTTGCTTATCCAGTACAAGACAGAATTGGAAGTTTCTGAAACCTTGGTTGCGTCTCTTGAATCTAAAATTTCTGAAATTCTCGAAAATATGGATAGTGAATCCATGTTAGGCGATATTACACGCGATACCTCGCAAAATTATGGACAACCTAATTCTTATCCTCAACCACCGTTGACCTTTGATTATGTTCCAGATTCTTCAGGACTGACTGAAACTGATCCATCCTTCGGTTCTTCTGATCCTTCGCAAGGCTCAGGACAAGTCAAACCTGCTCCTTCTGGAAAATCTAAGAGATCCAAAGTTGCTCGTTGAGAAATTACAGAGATTTTCAGAAACCGGACTCCTTAAAAATGTTTCTGAAAAATGTTTTTGTTTCTGAAAAACGTTTTTGTTTTTGTTTTTGTTGATGTTTATGAGAGGTAAAAAGATGTTGAAAGAAGTAAAAAGTGAAATGCAGTTGATGTTGTCAGCAAGATTCCCACTGTTATGGATAGTATCGCCAGAGGAAGAAACTGCGGAAGAAGCGCTATGTGAGGTGGCGATCGCACGAAAAGCTCAAATCTATTTCTGGGATTTTGCCCGTGGGTTCAGTGATTCTGGTTCGGCTAAAGGTAATCCGATGCAAGCCCTGGACAGAGTTGTTAAAGCATCACCTGAAGTACCAGCAATTTTTGTGATGAAGGATTTAGCGACTTTGATAATGCCCAGTACACAAAATGGACAGATAACACCAGGTCAACTACCGATCGTTCGTGAGATAAAAAATTTAGCAAGGGAGATGGCACGCGATCGCAGAACGTTGATAATTTTGTCGGATAATCTGCGTGTTCCACGGGAGTTGCGGGAGGAAACGACCATTATAGATTTCTCGTTTCCATGCATGGAGGAAATTTTTGAACTGGTTTATCGGCTCGTCCCAGGTGAGAAAATTCTTCTAACTGTTGAGGAGAAAGAACAACTAACCAAAGCCTGTCAGGGTTTGACTCGTTGCCGGATAGCGCGCGTTCTCTCAAAATGTTTAGCAAGGTCGGGAAAAATAGAAAAAAATGCGATCGAATCGATCATCGAGGAAAAACGCCAGACTATCCGTGAAACCGGGATTCTCGAATTTATCCCTCATCAGGCAGGCTTAGAAGCGATCGGTGGTTTGGAAAATCTAAAAGCTTGGGTGAAGGTGCGATCGCACTCTTTCTCAGACAAAGCCCGCAAGTATGGTCTACCCAGTCCCAAAGGTCTACTACTTGCCGGGATTCAAGGTACAGGCAAAAGTTTATCAGCTAAAACTATTGCTGCTGAATGGAAATTACCTTTACTTCGCCTGGACGTGGGACGGTTGTTTGGTGGCATTGTCGGTGAATCAGAATCACGAACCAGGCAAGTCATTCAATTAGCGGAGGCGATCGCACCATGCGTTTTATTCATAGACGAAGTAGACAAAGCGTTCGCAAGTATTACCATTGGCGGTGACGGTGACTCTGGCACATCTCAGAGAGTATTTGGAACTTTGCTTACTTGGATGCAAGAAAAGACTGCCCCGGTGTTCGTTGTGTTGACGGCTAATCGGACAGAAGTTTTGCCCGCTGAATTGATCCGCAAAGGTCGCATAGATGAACTATTTTTCGTTGGATTACCTAGTCAAACTGAACGTGAACAAATCTTTAAAGTTCATTTGAAAAGATTGCGAGGTAGTTCAGAACTTCCCAGTTTTGATATTGAGGAATTTGCGATCGATACCAAAAATTTCTCTGGTGCTGAAATCGAACAAGTGATTTATGAAGCAATGCATACAGGATTTAGTTACGATCGAGAATTTACGAATGACGATATTTTTTCCGCCATTCACGAATGCGTCCCATTAGCGCAAATTGCTCAACCACAGATTGAAGCGTTGAAAGCTTGGGCGGTGCGATCGGGTGCTCGGTCAGCTAGTCTTGAATATTCAGAAATTCATCAACCACGGATGAAAATGTTGGAAATTGATCATAATGAGGGAGTAAAATAAAACCATGACTAATTCTAATTTCATTCATCCATTGTTTTCGTTAGAGACAATTGATACTGCTGAAGGCAAAAAGAAAGTTA
>DMYK01000351.1:1786-3478 GCA_003483675.1 Microcoleaceae cyanobacterium UBA11344 | reverse complement strand
GAACATGACATCTCAACCCGTTCTCGGCAAAGCAGGCGCAGTCGGCGCGCTGCTTAAGGATTTGAGATTGAGGATTGTTGGCAAGCCCAAGGGCTTGCAAAAGCTTTGTAGCCCTCGCCGACATTTCTCAGATTGAAATTAACTCTCAATCCAAATTCAGAGTTCGTTGACGGTTAGGCTGGGCTTGGACAGGTCTTTTTGCTGGAAATCTTGGCATGACGCCTAAAAAACTCTCGGATTCAGATCAACGCGAAATCATCAGGCTGTACCGACAGTCGGATGAGAATACTATCACTCTGGCAAAGCGCTACGGGGTGAGCAGTTCGACAGTCAGGCGCCTCCTTCAGAGTGCTTTGTCGGAGCCGGAATACGAATCTTGTGTCCAGCAAAAACAAAAGCGTTTGCCCGATCGCACAATTATTTCTCAAGAGACAACGGAGGTGACAGTGGACGATTCCTCATCTCCAAGGGTCTCAGAGCCTTTATCTGCGAGTGTTCCGCAGTCAATCTCTAATTCGAGACCTCAGATCCGAAAGCCGTCTTTATCAGCCTCTGAACCAGTTGCTGACATGGGGGAGCGAGGAGATCTCTATTCAGCTTTGGATGTTTCTGACAGAGCAGAAGCCGGGGTCGCTAATCTTGGCGATCGCAGTGATTACGTTGCTGTGAGTGAGGACTTAAAGGCAATGCTGCCAGAAGAAGGACTGCTAGCTGGTGAAGATTTTAGCGATTTCGACGAGGATGAGGACGAGGATGAGGATGAGGATGAGGATGATAGTGATTTAGATGATTTTGACGGGGAGGATTTGGAGGATGAAGACTCTCTGTTTGGGGGGGGTCTGCTGGGTGTGCGATCGTCCGGTGAATCGATCGAGCTTGGGGCGCAAACGCTGATTCAAGTTTTGCCATTAAGCCAAGCGTCTCTTCGGAAAATTTGCTATTTGGTAGTCGATCGGGCTGGGGAGTTAATCACTAGGCCTCTGGAAGCTTTTGGCGAACTAGGTCAGATTCCTCCGCTCGAAATTCGCGAGAAAACTCTGCCAGTTTTTGATAACCACCGAGTTGCTGAGCGATTTGCGACTCGCGATCAAAGGGTTTTTAAGATTCCTGATGGCAAGATGCTGCAAAAAGCAGCGCCTTATTTGCAAGCTAAGGGAATTACGAGGCTGTTGATTGACGGTCAGGTTTACTCTTTATAGCAGATTATATTTCTTCCTCCAGTTCTGCTCTGTTATTAACTGGCTGTGAAGCAGAAAGTATCCATAGCGGTTGAAGAATTGCACCTCCGATCAATCCCGCACTAAGGCTAATGGCTAATACTACTCCTACGGGCATTTGTATGGATTGGAACCAGATAAAGTTTAAGGATACTGGCTGGGCGTTCTGTACTGAGAGAATGCCGATCGCACTGACCAAAAATGCTAGTAAAAAACTCATGGCGAGCAAAGGAATTGTTTTCATAAAAGGGGTTGACAAATCAATCGTTAATCTGATATAGTTGCTTCATAATCGAAATCCGTGTCAAAATATTATTTTTGCAAATATCCCATTATTAAGTAGCATACCACAAGAAGTTCGGAAAAGTCAAGGAAATATCCGAAATTTTGAGGTTTTTTTTTAACTTCATAAAAATAAAATTTTCCAACTGCCAGGAATCCAATTGTATTACAAATATAGCAGTCGCCAAGGCGA
>DMYK01000351.1:0-1733 GCA_003483675.1 Microcoleaceae cyanobacterium UBA11344 | reverse complement strand
CCTTGGCGGTTGCTATATATAGTTTTTTGATTTTTCAAATAAACCGCGAAGACGCGAAGGACACAAAGAAAAGAAAAGAAAAGAAAAGAAAAGAAAAGAAAAGAAAAGAAAGGGAGTGTAGATCGGAATTTATTTGGTATAAGGTGTGCACTGCACACCTTATAATTATATTTGCTGCCTAAATCTTGGCATTTTCTAACTCAAGGGGTAAGCCTGGGTGTTGAAAAGAGTGGGAGTTCACACAGGTTCTAATTGAGCAATTACCTGTTTCATGTGTGCGGCGATTTTGGCTTCTTTTTCCACTGAATTTGTTTCCATGTAAACGCGCATCAAAGGTTCAGTCCCTGAAGGCCTCAAAAGTATCCAGCCGCCGTCTTCAAGATAGAGCTTAATTCCGTCTTTGCGGCCGATTTCCTTAACACCAATACCAGCTACTTCCGAGGGCGGGTTGTTGGTAAAAGAGGCTAAAACGGCTGCTTTGTGCGCGTCTTCGAGGTGCAAGTCAAGACGCTGGTTGTACAGGGGGCCGTCGGCTTCGTGGATGACTTCTTCGACTAGCTGAGAAAGGGGTTTGCCTTCGTAGGCGATCGCCTCTGCGACCAGCATATCAGCCAAAATCCCATCTTTTTCGGGGATGTGGCCTAAAACGCTCAAACCGCCGGATTCTTCGCCGCCGATGAGTACGGCTGTTTCTCGCATTTTTTCGCCGATGTATTTAAAGCCGACTGCGGTTTCGTAGATTGTCAAACCGTATTTGGCGGCTAAATTGTCCAAGAGGTGGGTAGTGGCGACGGTACGGACTATCGCCCCTGTTAAGCCTTTATTCTTGACCAAGTGACGCGCCAGCAGCAATAGCACAGTATTTGGAGTCAAGACATTTCCCAACTCGTCAACAATCCCAAAGCGATCGCTGTCGCCATCCGTCGCCAAGCCCAAATCTGCTGAATCTTTTTTAACAGCTTCGACTAACTCAACTAATTGTTCGCCCTTGGGCTCCGGCATTCCGCCGCCAAACAGCACGTCGCGGTAGGTGTGAAAACTCTCCAAATCGCAGCCGCAGTGTTCCAAAACCAGGTCGAGATAGCCGCGAGAAGTGGAATAGAGAGCATCGTACTTGACCTTCAATTTAGCCGATCGAATGCGATCGACATCGATCAAGGTATAGAGAAACTTGAGATATTCGGGTTTCGGGTCAAAACTAGAGATTCGATCGTTGTGGCTGCCGATCGCTGGGGCATCAGAAGCACCAGCAATATTTGCTACAATTGTATCAGTAATTTCCGGGGTAGCCGGGCCCGCGTAGTCGGGGATGTATTTGATGCCGCAGTAAGGTGCGGGGTTGTGTGAAGCCGTGAACATCAGGGCTCCGGCGGAGTTTAAATGCTTGGCGCTGTAGGCAATAACTGGTGTGGGGCAATCGCGATCGACCACCATGACTGTCCATCCCAAATCTGCGAGGATCTCAGCGGAGGTGCGGGCGAATTCGTCTGCCAGAAAGCGGGTATCGTATGATACTAGAACTGGGCGGTCTTTTGTGTAAGCTGTTTCGAGATAACTGGCGATCGCCCGCGTTACTTTACGCACATTAGCAAAAGTAAAGTCATGGGCGATAAGTCCGCGCCACCCGTCGGTTCCGAACTTGATTTCTGTTGAATTGCTGCTGGTGCTCATTTTCGCCACTCCTTTTGATTTTAGATGTAATCAATCGTACTAGAAGCCTATGCTGTCGAGGC
>DMYK01000514.1:2117-2914 GCA_003483675.1 Microcoleaceae cyanobacterium UBA11344 | reverse complement strand
GACGAACTTGCTCATACAAATATTCCCGGTTCTCTGCGAGAAAAGCGATATCAAGATGTCGAAGAAATTCTCAAGGCTGGGATTGATGTTTTTTCAACTCTCAACATTCAGCACATCGAAAGTCTCAATGATTTAGTAGCACGAATTACCGGAGTTGTCGTGCGAGAGCGAGTGCCCGATCGCGTGCTCGAAGATGCTGACGAAGTAGTCGTTGTCGATGTGACACCGGAAACCCTAGAAGAACGGTTGCTAGAAGGCAAAATCTATGCTCCCGAAAAAATCGAACAATCTTTAGAAAACTTTTTCCAGCGTCGTCATTTAATTGCTTTACGAGAACTAGCATTGCGAGAAGTAGCAGACAACGTTGAAGAGGACGCAGCAACTTTAAAAGGTCAATCTTGCAACATTCACGAACGAGTTTTAGTCTGCGTTTCAACTTATCCCAATTCTTTGCAACTGCTGCGGCGGGGTGCGAGAATTTCTAACTACATGAATGCTTCCTTTTATGCTTTGTTTGTCGATAATCCCGATCGATTTTTAACCAAAGCCGAAAGCTTGCACGTTGAAACTTGCCAGAAGCTTTGCCAAGAATTTAACGGGCAATTTCTGCGGGTGCAGAGTCCGAATATAGCTCAAGCAATTTCCGAGGTAGCTAAACAGTATCGCATTACTCAAATTGTCATCGGCGAAAGCCAGCAATCTCGGTGGAAATTGCTGCTGCGGGGTTCTTTGACTCAGCAATTAGTGCGATCGCTCAAACACGTAGATTTGCACATCATCGCTACTGAGAAAAATCA
>DMYK01000514.1:1618-2043 GCA_003483675.1 Microcoleaceae cyanobacterium UBA11344 | reverse complement strand
TATCTTACGTTTAATTAGGTGGAGTTACTTACCAATAGATCGCCGACTTCTTAAAGAAGTCGGGGGATCTGAATAGACTAAACAGGTTTCACCCCAACTAACAAAGCTAGTTCCCGCCACTTCCAATAACAATCTGCATCGGTAAAACCAATTTCTCTAAACCAGCGCAATTGTGTTTCGACATCGAGCAATTTATTAGACGGATCTTCGGGTTCGTGACTAATACCAAGTGCCTCTCGAAATTTCTGATGCAAAGCCGGAGTTGCTGAAGCGACGTGCTCTAAATTGCAAAAGATGCCTCCCGGTTCTAAGAGGTTGAAAATCTCGGCGTAAAGGGAACGTTTGCGATCGTCATCTACATGGTGTATTGCAAAACTAGAAACAACCGCATCAAACTTGCCCAAATCCGGCAGCGAGTCATCAAG
>DMYK01000514.1:1269-1590 GCA_003483675.1 Microcoleaceae cyanobacterium UBA11344 | reverse complement strand
AACATTGTCGGCGAAAAGTCGATCGCCACACTTTGAACATTTGGCCGATCGCACTTAAGCAAACCCAACAAACGCCCATCTCCCGTACCCACATCCAGAATCCGCTTGACATTTTTCGGCACTTCCCCCAAAAGTACAGCTTCACCTTCTGTGCGGTGGGGGATACTATCGGCTTTAGCGAGATACCACAAAGCGTGTTCCGCCGAAGTCCAAAGATTGACTTGACTCATAATTTTTTAATCCTCATAAATATCGCCGTTTTTGTGTCCAAATATCCAATTGTTCCCGATAAATTTGGCAATTAAGTCATCATCGGGATAA
>DMYK01000514.1:986-1173 GCA_003483675.1 Microcoleaceae cyanobacterium UBA11344 | reverse complement strand
AAACCAGCCACCATGCCCGGTTTTAGCACTTGCTCTCCCGAATTTGCAACTAAATTAACGTCCCCTTCCAGAACATAGATCAACTCATCTTGACAAGTATGCCAATGTCTGAGAGCAGAACAACTTCCCGGTGCAAGCCGCACTAAATTTACGCCAAAATTCTTCAATCCCGCAGCATCGCCCAATC
>DMYK01000514.1:0-893 GCA_003483675.1 Microcoleaceae cyanobacterium UBA11344 | reverse complement strand
TTTAAAACCGGAAAAGGTTTCGCTGCTTCCATCTGCGCCGCCAAAGCAATTAAAGTTGCTTCCGCCGCTGGCCGGCCGATAATTTGAATTCCCACCGGCAAACCATGAGAATCTAAAATCGCAGGAAGTGCGATCGCCGGTTGGCCACTAGCATTAAACGGCGGACATGGAGCAATCCAATTCACAATATTAGCCAAAGTTTCCTCACAACTCAAATCCGCCCACTCACCAATCCGAATTGGCGAGTGCATATAAGTCGGCAAAACTAACAGGTCAAAATTCTGAAAAAATCCCACAATCCGCCGCGAAATCACCTGCATTTGATTCACAGCCCGCAAATACTCCCCAGCCGAAATAGTTCTTTCCAACAGCCAGCGATTCATCGGTTCCAAAGCCGGGCCTGGAATGCCGCTTGCGCTCGCCCCAGACTGCCAAATTGCCGTAAACGGCTCGATCAAACCTGTAAAATCCGGGCATCCAGGTTCTACATCGTGACCCAAATCAGTCAGTAATTTTACGGTATCGAGTACCGCTTGCTGACACACAGGTGACGCCTCGCCCACAGGGAAAACAGCGGTAGAAAAGGCAATGCGCAGCTTGCCCAACTTTTGACTGGCAGCCTCTAGAAACGTGGGATTTGGATCTGGGAGCCAGTAGGGATCGCCGGTGCTGTAGCCTGACATTACATCTAAAAGTGCAGCCGCATCGGCCACTGTGCGAGCGATCGGGCCGTTGGCAGAAATGCCGCTCAGATAATCTCCCACAGGGGCCCAGGAAACCCGCCCCCGCGAGGGTTTAATGCCCACTAAACCGCAGCAGGATGCCGGACCTCGAATTGAACCGCCGCCGTCTGAACCCTGGGCGATCGCGCATAAACCCGCCGCTACAGCCGC
>DMYK01000041.1 GCA_003483675.1 Microcoleaceae cyanobacterium UBA11344 | reverse complement strand
ATTATTGCCTGGATACAATCTAAATGGCATCTCAACCATGACTGCTGCGGAAGTAGCGAAGCAATTGGTTAATGTGGTTGGTTCAACTGCGTCAGAAATTGATTGGAATCCCGATGCAACGCATCCTCCTAATGCAGAATGGTTGACTTTAGTTTATCAATATTTTTACAATATTCATCCCAGACATCTGTCGCAAGAAACAGTCGAAAACTTGAAAAAAGTAGCGCTGGTTCCGGGAAATCATGGTAAGCTTTATAAAGGAGGAACTGTTGATACTCCTTTGTTGCGCGGCGATCAAATTGAGGCGGAAACAATTGCAGCGGTAGAATATTTTGGGGCGACACTTGTCAATGCACCGGCAAAACTTGAGAGGGCGATCGCACAATTTGCCGATCGCCACAAAAATCAGTTAGTCTATGCTATCACGGGCCCGGATATCCTAGACATAGTATATTGGCGGTGCGATCGAGGTTTGCCACCTTATGACGAAAAACATTATACAAATCTGCTCAATTTCCTGGCAAGTCGAGAGCAAAGAAATTACGATGAAACTAGGCAAAATAAGCTGCGCCAATTGCCAATTTACCCGACAACTTCCGGCGAAATAGTTTCTCTGAATAGTGAAAATGTCTACCTGACGGGCGACGGATATGAACCACCAGACATTGCAGGTAGTTTGCGACTTTTACGCTTAGGTAAAAACCGGGAATGGCTGCCGCTATTCCAACTTTTACAAGTGCCACTACTCAACCGCGCGAGACTGATTCGCGACTGTTTGTTGCCAGAGTATGCCTCGTTTTCGCCGGAAGAACAGTTAATCGCACTAACTTGGATTCGGGATAACTTGACTAAAGCCAGTCAAGAATTAGAAGAGGGAGGAGAGAATGCTTTTGGATTCAATGAAGAGCTTAAAAAGGCTCGTTTGGTACGCTGTAGCGATCGGAGATTGCGATCGGTCCAATTGATTTATAATCCTTTAAGTGAGGTAGTTAGAAACATTCTCGGCAATGTAGCAGCGATTCCAGACATGGAATTTTACTCCCAGGATTCTGAAAGTTGGCTGAATTTTTTCTCCGATTTAGGAATGAGGCAAAATCCAAATCCCGATGACATTTTAGCCTGCATTGACAATCTAATTCAAACCGCAAATCGAACGGGTGCAAGTGCTGTTACTGATAGTTGCATTGCTGTTTTCAACTATATTGTTGACAACTGGGATGCGCTCAAAAATACTAGAATAGCCAATAGTAACAAGACACTTCCAGAAGCACTTGCAGATAAACCTTGGCTTCCTGTCGAGGGAAATCCTCAGAAGTTAAGCCAATATTTCGGTGCTGCAAAACCTGAAGCGAGACTTTATCGTGCTAAAGACTTATGTTTCATTCAAGATGCTCCTTTAGTTGCTAGCCAAAAGTTCATTTTTGCTCGTCCTCAGCGGGATTTACTGAAGGTAGAAATCAGGAATGCACTTGGTTTTGAGCCTGTAGATCCAAATACAGTTATCGAACATTTTGATGTTATCATAAAACTTGGCGAAAATGATATAATTAAATTATCCAACACTCAAAATACACTATTAGAATCAGTAAAGGCGATTTACAAGTATTTTTATGATACTTTGGTAAAAGGCGGTATTTCGGGCGATCGCCAGAGGCAAATTCAACAGCGTTTTGCTCACCGTCAATGTCTGTGGGATGAGTCTACAGGCAAGTTTTGGCAGCCAAAACACGCCTTTTTAGATGATGTGCCGTTTTTCGGAAATCGCCGCACAACCATAGCTAGTTCTAATTCCCATTGCGAAGTTTATCAGTTGTTAGGACAAAGGCGATCGCCCGTCGTACAAGACTACTTAGACTTGATCACAGAACTAGCAGAAGAGTACCACAACAACTCGTTAAATGAAGCCGATACAAACTGCACTATCCAGGTATTAAATCGCCTAGAATCTCAACAGTTTTTAGAGGGAGTCGCAGTGAAAAATATACCAATTCTTACCGCGAACAACACACTTTGTCCAGCGGAAAAAGTTCTCATCCCCGACGCACCTTGGCGCAAAGATTATATTGACCCCAACCGGATACTGCACGATTTAATTTCTGCTAAATTTGCTAAATCCGTTGGCTGTCTTTCTTTACTAAAAGATGCAGTAGAACGCCCGACAGAAGTAAAAACTTCTCGCAATACAAAAAGCTGCGATTGGTGTCTAGAATGGCAAAATACATTAAATTCAGCAGAATTTCGATCGGGTTTGCAGCGGTTGATTTTTCACGATCGCGAATCCGAACCAATTTTAGATTTAATCTGGCTCGCTCAAGCTAAAGTTTCCGCCGCCGCGAAGATTAATGTAGATTTATTTTTGAGCGATGAAACCAGAATAGCCACAGATATACCGGGCACTCAACACTTCGACGAATTTAATAAAACTTTTCATATTATCAGTAGCGGTAGCCGATATATTATGCTATGCTTTTTAACAGAAAGCGTTAACGCTAGACTCGGAGAATATACAGTTAAAAATTTGCTCCCGCTAGCCAGCATTATTGATGCGGAGCCTCGCAATATTAACAGTTTGCTAAACGAGTTGCGAATTAGGTCTTTACCATCGCTTGTTACTGCTACTGAGCCTGAAAATCCAGAAGATAATATTAGTAAATCGGCGACAAATTCTAGGGGCGAGTCTTCAATTTACTGGGGCGCGTTTTGAGGGAGTAAGATTAAATGAACCGCGAAGGCGCTAAGGACGCGAAGGAAGAGAAAGAAGAGAAAGAAGAAGATGCAATTCTGACTTCGTGATCTTCGTGTCTTCGCGGTTTAATCATTCCGATGCAACCAGATACCGCCTAAACTGAAAGGAAATCCGAGGCTGTGAAAAAAATTAGGATAGCTGTTAACACGTTTTCTAAGCTTGTGTTGAAAAT
>DMYK01000421.1:1360-3407 GCA_003483675.1 Microcoleaceae cyanobacterium UBA11344 | reverse complement strand
CAGAAACCGGGTTTTTTACTCCCCGCTCCACTTTAATTCACCGTACCAAAAAAGCCGCACACTCCACATGAGAAGTCTGAGGAAAGAAATCAGCCGGCTGTACCCGCACTAATTTATAATCCCCATTTTCACACAAGATTTTGAGGTCACGAGCCAAAGTAGCCGGCTTACAACTAACATAAACAATCCGATTCGGTTGTATTTCCTTAATAGTTTCCAACACCGTGCGATCGCAACCTTTACGCGGCGGATCTAACAACAGAATATCCGGCTTCACCCCCAACTGCGGCAGCAAATCTTCCACAGTTCCAACATGAAATGTCACATTTGTCAAGTCATTTAACTCAGCATTTAATTCTGCTTGGGCGATCGCCTCCGGTTGCATTTCCAAACCTATTGCTATTTGCACTTGTTTCGCCAGCGGCAAAGTAAAAGTCCCAATCCCGCAATAAGCATCCACCAAAACCTCATTTCCCTGCAAATTCAATTCCGCTGCGATCGCCTGCAACAAACCCTCAGCCGCCTCTGTATTTACCTGAAAAAAAGTATCCGCCCTTAACTGAAAATCCAAACCAGCAAACTCTTCTCGCAGATAAGCACGACCGGCAATGCAGCGAGTTTCTGCACCAAAAATTACATTGGTTTTCGCAGAATTGATATTCAAACAAACACCCGCAAGTTTAGGATAGCTCTTTAACCAATCAGATGCTTGCGTTTCCAATCCCGGCAAATCTCCAGTCCTAGCTATTAAAGTTAGCAGCATCTCCCCCGTGCGTCGTCCGATTCGCAAGGATAAATGACGCAATTCTCCAGTATGTTGCTTTTCATCGTAGACTGGCCACTTCATCCAGTGCATATCTTCTTTCACCTCTTTTAATAAAGGATCGAGGCGCGGATCTTGCACTGGACACTGATTCAAATTAACTAATTTGTGAGTGCTTTTTTGATAGTAACCAGCTTGGACTTTACCTGCCGCAGATCTTGCTAAAGGATAGGTGGCTTTGTTGCGGTATCCCAAGAATTGGGGGAAATTATCTATTTTTCCCGCTAAGATTTCATCCACTCGCAAATCGCTAAAGCCACCAATTCGTTCTAAGGCTTGAATGACTTGATTTTGCTTGGCTTTAAGCTGATAGTCATAATTTACGTGCTGCCACTGACAACCGCCGCACTTGTCGGCGACAATACAGTTGGGTCTGATGCGGTGTTCCGATGCTTTCAGAAGTTTCTCCAGCTTGGCTGTAGCATAGGTGGATTTGACTTGCACGAGGCGGACGAGAACTCGATCGCCCGGAACCGTATCGGGCACAAACACCACCAAGGACTCAAAACGACCAACTCCGTCGCCTGTGTCTGCTAAGTCGGTAATCTCTATTTCAATCAGTTGACCTTGCTGGCAAGGGTTTGCCGGTTTTGAGTTGAGGATGGGAAAATTAGATTTGGTCACAAGTAGTTGTGGTAGAATTCACTATGTTGACACTCCCCGTCCTTTCCTGAGCGGGGATTCTTGGTTCAGCAAGACCACTTAGACTAGATATAGCAACCGCCACAAGGCAGTTAGAACATTTATGGTCATTGAGCGAAGTCGAAATGTCCGCCAAAATTGCATTTCGACACTTCGACTACGCGAGCGTGCGCCGCTTCGCTCAATGACCTTCTTCGCCTTGGCGACTGCTATACCTGGCCGCGTCTAACAAGGGAGGTAGGACTCTCCCCAAGCGTTAATTTGGGTATGCCCTACCCTATTGGCATTACTGCCGAGGGTGGCAACGAGACGAGGATTCATTGCAATAATCATGGTAAAATCCTCAGATATTGAACCGCAGAATCACAATCTAGGTCTAGATCAGAAACTTTTCATCCCACAAGTGGGGCGGGGCCTATTCCTCACTATAAAACGCCGTAGAGGGAAACAAATGTGAGTACCTTGAAGCAATTTCTAGAGTTCCTTAACAGGACAGTGGCACCCAAACCATACTGCTTGCGATTGGTGTGGGAGCGTCACACAGGTTGATTACCTTTCCTGTATAGCTGGTAAAAGTATAGT
>DMYK01000421.1:1011-1319 GCA_003483675.1 Microcoleaceae cyanobacterium UBA11344 | reverse complement strand
CCCGCCTCGGCTGAACTACGCAGATCTCTATCAAGAGTGCTAAACGCATTTGGGATTGCTTTTCTCAAAATATTGTAAGACCCGTTAACATCGGCGTTAATCAATCGACACTTCCGACTATATGATACTACCATTATCTATTGATGCTTACAATCTTAATGAAGTTTTACAATACTCAATATTATCACAAAATTGGGCGGAGCGTAGCGGAGGGTTAAAACCCCGTCCTTTTAGGACAGGTTTTTCCGTTGTTAAGTAATGTAACACATCTATCTCAACAATGAATATGGTAGAATAAGTACATCAGA
>DMYK01000421.1:0-886 GCA_003483675.1 Microcoleaceae cyanobacterium UBA11344 | reverse complement strand
CCTGATAGCCCAGGAGTGTCAACACAAAATATTGAGTTCTGCTATGGGGACGCAGACAGAACTCGTCAAAGAGTCCAAATGTCGGTCGAGATTCAAACTCTCGATCGCAGTTTTTGAATTTTCCCCGCAGTACCTTGGGACACAAGGAAACTGGCTTAGTTACTAAGCATAACGCTTGCGGAGATTTACCTTCTACTTCTCTAGTTGATAAATGTTAGAATTCAGGTAAATCGCTGAACCAAGAATCTCATCTTTCAGGGATGAGAATGTCAATTAATGTTAATCTCAAATATCCTCAATTTTTTTGAAGAACAATGAGCGTAGTTAGCCAACTAATTCTCCAAGCCGACGACGAACTTCGCTATCCCAGTACCGGCGAACTTCAAAGCATCAAAGATTTCTTTAAAACGGGCGAACAGCGGGTACGCATTGCTACTGCGCTTTCTGACAGTGAGAAAAAAATTGTTGATGAAGCTAGCAAAAAACTGTGGAAAAAGCGCCCTGACTTTATCTCCCCCGGAGGTAATGCTTATGGTCAACGCGAACGGGCTTTGTGTCTGCGCGACTACGGCTGGTATTTGCGCCTGATTACCTATGGTATCTTGGCGGGTGACAAGGAGCCGATCGAAAGTATTGGTTTGATTGGCGTTCGGGAAATGTACAATTCCCTGGGCGTTCCAGTACCTGGAATGGTGGAAGCTATCCGCTGTTTGAAGGAAGCTTCTTTGGCTTTGCTCAATCAGGATGATGCTCAGGAAGCTGCTCCTTATTTTGATTATATCGCTCAGGCCATGTCCTAATTGCTTTTGTGGCGGATGTGGCGAAGCATTTGCGCGTGATTTTGGGGTGAATTTGTCTCGCAATTACTCGTGAATGTTTCGCTTCT
>DMYK01000425.1 GCA_003483675.1 Microcoleaceae cyanobacterium UBA11344 | reverse complement strand
ATTAAATGCAGTGTACTCCGCAGCGCTCCTGTATCCACGTAAGGGCCGTAATAGCGGTCTTTGGCACTACCGGCGCGGCGTTTCCGGGTAATGAAAATACGCGGGTATTCCTCCGACCAAGTTATGCACAAATAAGGATATTTTTTATCATCTTTGAGTAGGACATTAAAGTAGGGTTGATGCTGCTTGACAAGGTTTGCTTCTAATGCTAAAGCTTCGGCTTCTGTATCGGTGGCGATGAATTCTATTTCGCGCACTTGCTGCACCATCATTGCAATGCGGGGACTGAGATTTTGGCTTTCGCGAAAATAGGAACGGACGCGGTTTCTGAGTCTTTTTGATTTGCCGATGTAAAGAATGCGATCGCCCTCATCGCGCATTAAATATACACCAGGAACCGCCGGAATTTCTTTGAGGCGACTTGCGAGGCGTTCTGAGTCTTTAACTAGGGGCAGAGTTTTTGTGGTCATTAGTTATTAGTTATTTTTTATTAATTATAGAACTTGCACATAAATACCAAAGAAACCGGGTTTTTCACAGTGTTAAAGGCTCCGATGCAGTATTTCGGTAAAAAACCCGGTTTCTGCGTCCAAGAATATGTTATTACCTAGGTCCTAGGCCCTAGGCCCAATTTATAATATCTGAGACAAAAATTTGCGCGTGCGTTCTTCTTTTGGATTCCGAAAAAACTCTTCCGGGCCTGCTTCTTCAACCAAAATACCGCCATCCATCAACACAATGCGATCGGCAACTTCGCGAGCAAACCCGACTTCATGAGTCACCACTACCATTGTAATTCCAGTTTGAGCTAAATTTCGCATGACATCTAAAACTTCTCGCACCATTTCGGGATCTAAAGCAGATGTTGGTTCATCAAACAGCATGATTTTAGGCTGCATGGCTAAAGAACGTGCAATTGCTACCCGCTGCTGTTGTCCCCCAGAAAGTTGTCCGGGATATTTTTTTGCTTGTGACAAAATTCCCACTCTTTCTAACAGTTGCATTGCTACTTCTTCAGCTTTTTTCTTGGGCCAACGGCGCACCCACACCGGCGCTAGCATGACGTTTTGCAATACTGATAGATGAGGAAATAGGTTGAATTGCTGAAATACCATTCCTACTTCCCGCCGAATTGCTTCGATGTTGCGTAAATCGTGGGAAAGTTCTATTCCGTCGATCGTAATTTTACCTTTTTGGTATTCTTCTAAGGCGTTAAAGGTGCGAATAAATGTGGATTTTCCAGAACCGGATGGGCCCATCACGACAACGACTTCGCCTCGGTTTACGTTCATGCTGACGCCTCGCAGTACGTGAAATTGTCCGTACCATTTGTGGACGTTTTCTGCTATGATTACTTGTTCGGGGCTTGTTTGCTGAGTTTCCATAATTTTTTATTTCTTAACCGCTGATGTCAGCAGATGAACGGGGATGAACGCGGATTAATTTAGATATTTTTTTACCGATGACCTACTCCTAAAGTTCGTTCTATTTTGCGGCTTGCTAGGGAGATTGAGTAGCAAAATACCCAATAAATGATGCCGATGAATATGTAAACTTCGGCGTATCTGCCGATGTATGATGGATTTGCTAAAACTGCGCGGGATATGCCTATTAATTCTAACATTCCGAATAGAGAAAGCAGGGAAGTATCCATAAATAATCCGATGAATTGACCTCCGATCGCCGGAATTACTATTCGCAAAGCTTGAGGTAGTACAATTAAGACTGTGAGTAAGGGTGTATTTAGCCCGATCGCCCTTGCTGCTTCTATTTGTCCCCTGGGCACTGCCTGCAAGCCACCGCGCACGTTTTCGGCTAAGTATGCTGCACTAAATAATGTTAATCCAGCAATGGCTCTAATTACTCTATCTAATTTTGGATATTCTGGCGGCAAGAATAGTTGCAGCATTACTTGACCTAAAAACAAAATGCCAATTAATGGTAAACCGCGAATAATTTCAATGTATAATGTTGATAACAGTTTCACAACGGGCAAAGAACTTTGTCTACCGAGGGCTAGCAAGATTCCCAAAGGAAAGGAAAGCACAATACTAATTACTGCTAAAAACAGTGTCAATACTAAACCGCCCCAATCATTTGTCGGCACTTCTGTCAAGCCTAAACCGCCTTTTATTAGCCACAAAATTAGGGGAAAGGAAAGCACCCAAACTGCGGGAATCCAGCCCATGATTTTCGGGTTGATTTGTCTACCGGCAAAATAGCTAGCAGCGACTATGATAATATTTGCTAACAAGTAAAGGCGAGATGTAAGGTCGATCGGCGAAATTACCGCACCCACAACCGCAGCAGCGAGTAAAATCAATAAAGGCGGATTCCAAAGCCTTTCTTGTCGCTGAATATTTCCCCAAGTTAAACCTCCCAGCAAAGTAATTATTCCCGTTATTATCCACAGCCGCCAGTAGGATTCACTGGGAAATCTGCCGACAAAAAATAGCGGCAAGTTGGCTTCTAATACTCGCCATTGAGCTTTTGTAGTTGCCCAAACGATAATTCCTTTAATCACTTGGAAACTAACAATTAGACAAACTACAGTCAAAATGCTGTTGTACCAGGTACTAAATAGGTTTTTGCGGGCCCAATTTGCAGGGGTGGGCGATTCGGTGGCTGGGGGCGGTAATACGGGGGCAGTTTCCATAAGTTGTTAGTTGTGAGTTATTAACTATTAATTACACTAGCTAAAATCCCTAAAATTTTATTAACATCTCTGAGGTAATACTCGGTCAAATCTATTTCAATTACTTGGTCTTTTAATTTTAGAAATTTCCAGATAGTGCCCGTAGTAACAGTCCCATAAATCGCAGGAATCTCGTTCCCTTCACGTTCATTAAATATTCTAGCGCCTAGCATTTCTGCTACACACTGTCCCAAGCCGCCATTGATATTTTCCTTTTTGGCTTCTACAATGATAATTATTGGCGCTCTAACAATTAGTAATTCTGGAGAATGGCTAATCAGAAAATCGCAACTTCCATTTAATCCTTTTTCTGCATCAACTGTAAAGTCTATTCCAGAAAACAAACTAATTTCAGATTTTAACTGTTTTCTAAGTTCGATCAAAATCGGTGCGATAATCATTTCCGATCGAGCTTTTTCAGTATTGCTGCTTAGGGCTAGCGGTACGTTATCTTTGAGGATTTCTGCAAGTAATGTACTCGACTGTAATTCTGATACAGCAGCGAACATATCAATTTTATCAGAAATCGTTAAATCAAAATTTTTAGTTACTCTGTCTAAGCTAAAGTCACTGTATGCCATTTGACGCGCTCTCCTTTGATTCCAAGTAGAATAGATTAAATTTAAACTCTTTATCTTTCCTTGATTTGTACAGTTTGATTGTACAAATTCATAAATAGAGAAATTATTAAGCTAATACTTAGATATGTTACCATGATAATTAACATGGCTTCGATCGCCCTTCCGGTTTGATTCAGCGTCGGGGAAGCAACCACAAAGTAGACGTCGGGATAGGCGATCGCCACTGCTAAACTAGAATTCTTAGCTAAATTCAAATACTGGCTGGTTAACGGCGGAATAATTACCCGCAAAGCTTGAGGCAAAATTACGAGTCGCATCATTGTTTCAGATGTCAACCCCAAAGACTTTCCGGCTTCTGATTGTCCTTTTGGGACTGACTGAATTCCGGCTCGAACAATTTCTGCAATATAACTGCCAGTATACAGGCTGAGGCCTGTCACTAGGGCTGCAAATTCTGGAGTTAATTTTAATCCACCTTCTAGTTGCAAATCTGCTGTCAGGCGGGGAATATCTAAGCGAAAAGGCAGATTTCTGGTAATAATAAAAGCTAAGATTGCGCTGAGGGCGATCGCACTTAATGCCCAAAACAACTGTCTTCCCGGTTTAGCTTGTTCTATCATAACGCGGGCGCGCCAATGCCACAGCCCAGCCGCCACCAAAACTCCGACAGTTAGCAAAATCAACCAAATTTCAAAACCGGGTAAAGCAGCAAGCCAAGGTAAAGCAATACCACGATTTGTTAAGTATACTGGGCCGCTCATCTGCGGGTTTTCTTCCAGTTTTGGCAGGGAAATGAAAACAGCAAAATACCAGAAAAATAGTTGCAGCAATAACGGCGTATTTCGCAGAATTTCTACATATAAACCTGCTAAATTTCGCAGCAACCAGTTGTCAGAAAGGCGAGCAATTCCTACCGTAAAACCCGCAATAGTTGCTAGAATTATGCCAATTTCCATCACCCTAAACGAGTTAATTAAACCGACTATATAAGCTTGTCTATAACTGTTTTCTGGATTGTAAGCAATTACTTTTTCCCCAATATCAAAGGATGCTTGAGAATTCAGGAAGTCAAATCCGAAGGCGATGCCTAGTTGTGAGTAATTGGCGCTGAGATTGTCCCAGAGAATGGCTGCGACAACTATTACTAAAATTAGGGCGATCGCCTGTCCGGCAATTTTCCAAAAGCGATCGTCCCGCAGCAGTTTCATCATTGGTTATTAGTCAGTTGGCAGTTTAAAGTTGGCAGTTGCGGTGCCCTGAGCCCTTCGACTACGCGAGCGGGTAAACGCAGTCGTTGGGTCAGTTGTCAGTCAACAGTTGTCACTCAACAGTTGTTTTTATAATAACCGATTACCGATTACCGATTACCAATTACCGATTACCGATTACCGAT
>DMYK01000246.1 GCA_003483675.1 Microcoleaceae cyanobacterium UBA11344 | reverse complement strand
GTTTTTTGGCCTTCCAATCGGTAAGGATTCACCGAATTTACCAAAGTTACGGGGTAGTTAACGGCCATTTCCCGGACTATTTCTAAAGCCCGATCGAAATTGCCGACAATCGAAATCACTTCCGCACCGTACAGCAAAGCTTGGGCCAATTTGCCCAAAGCCACGTAACCTTCGGGAATCAACACGAAAGCTCGCATCCCCCCGCGTCGGGCGTAGGCGGCCGCAGAGGCCGAAGTGTTGCCCGTACTGGCGCAAATTACGGCCTCGGCGCCTGCTTCCTTGGCCTTGGAAATCGCCATTGTCATCCCCCGGTCTTTGAAACTACCAGTGGGGTTGAGGCCGTCGTATTTGACCAGGACGCGCACGTCTCTACCGATGAGAGCGGCGATCGCCGGTGCTGGAATTAAGGGAGTGTTTCCCTCTTGGAGTGTCACTACCGGCGTGGTTTCCGTCACCGGCAGATAGGGGCGATAAGCTTCGATCAAACCAGGCCAGCCGTAGCGTTTCGGCAAGGCTGCGCGGGCAGCAGAGTTAGTAACAGAGTCAGTAGCAGGTAAAATCAGAGTCACGATGTCAACAGTTTCTAGGCAATGTCGGAGCAATTTACATCAATTTTAGCTCGATCGGTTAATTTGATGTTTAATACGATCGGTTCAGGTTAAAGTTACTTAATGGTGTGAATGTGTAGATATGTCTACCCAATTACTAATGTCAAATAATTCCTCCACTCTTTCTCGGCCTCAAATCACGGCTAGCAATCCCGAAATGGCTAGTTCTTCTACCCTACCGACCGGTTTTACCCGCAAAGTAGAGTCTGTTAAGTCTCCGTACCAAGCCGACCACCAAGTTAAATTTTTGCACCTGCAAGCAGAAATCGAATCCTTGCTGCTGCAAGTGCAAACCCTCAAACAGCGACGCTATGTTGCTTGCTCTCAAGTTGCGATCGGTCAAAATTCTGCTGGTAGCAACAACAATTAGTAGTAGCAACTCGTGCTAATTGTGCCGCCCCTGTGGTATAAAAAGTAAAGTTTTGTTGACCGCAGTTTTTTTAACCAAAAGCGCTAGCCATTTAATCAGCGGCTAGCGATAGCCAGCATTTGTTAAAACGCGATCGCCTACCTCTAAACTAGCCTGCTGCTGACTTGCAGCCGGCTACATGGTACTGAGTTAATTTTGTTACCGGCCTTCTACTGGTAAACGGAGAATCTAGATCAATCCCCAATTNNATTCCAAGAGAATTTATGACAGCATCGATCGAAAAACCACTAAATTTGACATCCGCAAGTGACATTTCCAACCTGCGCCTGAAAGATATTCTCAAAACCCTGCCACGGGAAGTATTCGTCAAAAACCCCCGCAAAGCTTGGACAAAAGTCATCATCAACGTTTTGCTAGTTGCTGTCGGTTACTGGGGCCTAGCAGTATCGCCTTGGTTTCTACTACCAGTAATGTGGATTTTCACAGGTACCGGATTAACCGGTTTTTTTGTGATCGGACACGACTGCGGGCACCGGTCATTTGCTAACCGCCGCTGGGTAAACGATTTAGTCGGACATCTAGCATTTTTGCCATTAATTTACCCGTTTCACTCATGGCGACACGGACACAATTATCACCACAAGCACACCAATAAAATTGGTGTAGATAATGCTTGGCAGCCGATGACAGTAGAAGAATACGCTGCTGCTCCGAAGGTTTTACAAGTAGCTTATAGTTTAATATTCGGTCGGCTGTGGTGGGTTGGATCGATCGCACATTGGGCAAAAGTGCACTTTATGTGGTGGCGCTTCAAAGGCAAACAACAACAAGAACAAGTCCGCTTTTCTGTGTTAGTAGTTTTAATCGGTGCTGCGATCGGATTTCCGATTTTAATTGCCACCACCGGTATCTGGGGATTTGTCAATTTTTGGTTAATGCCCTGGATGGTTTACCATTTCTGGATGAGCACATTCACCATTGTTCACCACACCGCACCCGACATTTCATTTAAAGAACCTTCAGAATGGAACGAAGCTGAAGCCCAACTATCGGGAACAGTTCACTGCGATTATCCCCGCTGGGTAGAGTTCCTGTGCCACGACATTAACGTCCACGTTCCCCACCACCTTTCCACAGCTATTCCCTGGTACAACTTGCGCCTAGCCCACAGCAGCTTGAAAGAAAATTGGCAAGAACATCTCTATGAAACAGAGTTTTCTTGGGCTTTAATGGAGCGAATTGCCGATAACTGTCACCTGTACGATCCCGCCGGCGGTTATATGACATTGGAAGCTTTTGAAGCTCAAAACAAGTAGTCAGTAGTTATTGGTTACTTGTTAGTTGTTATTTGTTGGTTATTAGTTATTGGTGATAATTCACATCCTGCACCCCGGTCAAAAACCCACTCTTTGTGGAACAGGCATCTTGCCTGTTCTTGAGAATGATGCAAGATGTGAGTTATAACTAATAACCAATAACAAATAACTAATAACACCCAACCAATCAGCAATTCCCCAATCTAAAATCTCAAATCTCAAATCAAAAATCCATTGAATTTTAATCCCAATAACTGCCGCAACGAAAGCGAAGTTGAAAGCAAACTAATTGTCAGCTATCTGCTGCCAAAACTGGGCTATACCCCCGATACTTGGCACCAGGAAATAGCCTTTGGGAATATTCGTCTAGACTTCCTATCCTTCGCCACCCAAATTATCCCAATAGTCCTCGATGCAGACTCGCCGATGAGCGTAGTCATGGAGGCGAAACATCCCAAGGAAAATTTAGACCGCCACGTCAGGAGACTGAAGCGTTACTTAACAAGTTTAAGCATTCGTTACGGATTGATCACCAATGCTAAAGAAATTAGAATTTACGAAAGAGTCGCCTCAGAGATTCAGCTAGTATTTAATTGCTCTGGACAAGAAGTTGAAACCAGAATAGATGAAATTATTGCTTTAATTGGCAGAGATAGTTTAA